>JAYUXX010000390.1:0-3401 GCA_043752765.1 Saprospiraceae bacterium
ATATCACGGATTGATAGCATTGGTAATATGATATCGCGAAGAATATTTGCAGGTATTCATGGAAAGTCGGGTATATTCAATTATGAGATTACAGCAGGATATACAAAATTTGAAGGCATAGCTTTCTTCTTGCAGGATCAGGATAATCATGAACAATTTAAACTCGTTTATGATGACGGATCATTCATTGGCGTTGAAGGTGCTTTGTCATTGGGGATATTAAAATATCTAAACCTGAAGGCAAAAGGATTTACCAGATTTTATTCGCTTGATAACGAAGAAAAACCCTGGCATCGGCCATCATTGGGAATTGATGCACAGGCAACATATACAGGGGGACAGGATATTTATCACGTCTCACTCATTTTTCACGGTGAAAATGGATTGCCCTACAGAACTGTCGGAGGAACTGAAACCCGCTTAGATCCATTATTAGATTTGAATCTGCATGCAGATTATTTTTTCACAAATTCCCTGGGTGGATTTTTCGAAATAAATAATATTCTGGGTAATAATCGGGAACGATGGGCTACATATCCTTCATTTGGCTTTAATGCAAAAGCAGGCGTTATGGTAAGGTTGTGACCAGGTATAATTTCGAAAAGTTTACACGTTCAAGAATGGGCTTAGTTTTGCGATTATGAAATTTGGACTTATTGGTTATCCCCTAGGCCATTCCTTTTCCAAAGGATATTTTGAGAATAAATTTCTTAAAGAAGGACTTTTAGACTTTACCTACAATAATTTTCCTATAGAGAGTATTGAGACTGTTCAACCTATGCTTCAAAGCGATGTGCTTGGATTTAATGTCACAATCCCGTATAAAACTACTATCATAGATTACCTGGATGAAGTAGATGATGACGCATTTAAAATAGGTGCTGTAAATACATTGGTCAAACTGGCTTCTGGCAAATGGAAAGGTTTTAACACAGATTGGTCCGGATTTACTGAATCCCTTACAGATTGGATGAGGGGCCAACCGATTCCTTCACGTGCTCTTATATTAGGTACCGGAGGTGCTAGTAAAGCGATCCAATATGCTTTAGGTCAACTCAACATACCTACTGCGACAGTTTCTTCTCATGGGAATGGAGACTATCTCTATGGAGATCTTAACTATGAAAGCATAAAAAACCACAGCCTAATTGTCAATGCTAGTCCTATAGGCATGATGCCGGATGTTGATAGAGCACCCTTGATCCCGTATGAGGCAATTACCCCATTACATTGGTTGTATGATTTAGTTTACAATCCACCGAATACAGTATTTTTGGCGCGGGGAGCCCAAATGGGCGCTCAAACAAAAAACGGGCTCGGCATGCTGCACCTTCAGGCAGAACATGCCTGGCTTATCTGGAAAAAATATGGCAGGTTTTGATATGGTTTCTAAGCCACAACATTCAGTGGTAAATTTTAGTGATACCGAGATTGCGTTTGCAAACAAGAATAATAAGGAGTTAAAAAGAACTTCTTTATTATTCATGTTTATGAATAAGCCCTGGCTGGTACAAACCGGTTCTATGATAGGTATGTGGTTAAATCAAACCGGCATCAACATCTTTAATCCCATTATAAAACAAACCATTTTCAAACAATTCTGTGGGGGAACGACCTTGGCGGAATGCCAACAAGTCGTCAAACATTTGCAGGAGAATAAAACACTTGCTATCCTTGATTATGGTGCAGAAGGAAAGACAAAGGATGAAGAGTTCGATCAAACGATGGAAGAAAATTTGAAAGCCATTCGTTTTGCATCTTCAATCGCCGGAGTTCCTGTGATTTCTATAAAAGTTACAGCTCTTGGCTCCCACGAGTTGCTTGAAAAATTTCAAAATGGGGAAGAATTGAGTATAGAAGAATCCAAAGCTTTTGAGAAAATTCAAAACAGGTTGGATGAATTATGCAGAGTGGCTGGCGAAAGTGGAGTTGCTGTTTTTGTCGATGCGGAAGACTCCTGGATACAGGATACGATTGATCAGTTTGTAAAACGAATGATGGAAAAATACAACCGTCAAAAGGTGGTGGTATATCATACGTATCAATTATACAGAAAAGATAAACTTCAGGGTTTTTTGTCAGACCATCAGGAGGCACTCGTGAAAGGTTACATGCTTGGAGCAAAATTAGTGAGAGGTGCTTACATGGAAAAGGAAAGGAAGCGTGCTAGTGACAAAGGTTATCAATCGCCTATCCAGGATTCAAAAGAAGACACGGATAATGATTTCAATAAAGCTGTACGATATTGTGTTGATCATTATAAAGAAATAGCCTCGTGTAATGCATCCCATAATGTACTGAGTAACCAGATACAGGCTGAGTTGATTGCTGAAAGAGGGCTTCCAAAAAATCATGAACATCTCAACTTTTGCCAATTGTACGGTATGAGTGACAATATCACTTTTAATCTTGCAGAAGCGGGTTATA
This sequence comes from Saprospiraceae bacterium, assembly GCA_043752765.1. GTDB lineage: Bacteria > Bacteroidota > Bacteroidia > Chitinophagales > Saprospiraceae > Opimibacter. The sequence continues at coordinate 2,428 of JAYUXX010000390.1, forward strand.
ATGTGGCAAAATATGTTCCTTATGGGCCTGTGAAAGAGGTTGTACCATATCTTATTCGCAGGGCGAGGGAAAACACAGCAGTGACAGGTGAAATGAGTCGTGAATTGGGTTTCATTCTGACTGAAATGAAGCGAAGAGGAATGAAATAATCTCTATATTGCGCCCCAAAATAATTCTAATTATGAAGTATATACTTACTCTTTTCTTCGTGGCCTCCCTTGCAATTTCTGCACAAAGTCAATTATGGTTTGATGCAGGAATCAAAGGTGCATATGGTCCTACTATGATGTATGATAAAAACGTGTTTGATGACGGTGACTACAAACATAAACTCACCACGGGTCATGCTATTGGAGGACGTTTGGGCATTAACTTTGGGTACCATGCCGGTATTTCCCTGGAATATCAGTCTGCTACTTCAAATCAGGCATTCGAACTTAATGGCGCGCTGCACAATACTTTTAAATGGAAACACAATGACATTTTAGCATTGTTCCGCTACTCTGGAAATGGAGCATATTTTGAAATTGGTGGTAAATACAGCTTGATGGGTGATGTGAATTTGACACGTCATACGCTTAACACGTCTCTGGATGTATCTGATAAATTCAATGAGAACTATAAATCTGGAGTATTTGGATTTGGATCTTACCTTCTCGGAAGTGACCTTTTTTCTCTTAACCTTGGTATCAGAATTCATTTTTCTGTTGATGATATGGTCAATGCAGCAGGTAAAGAAAGCAACTATCCATTCGTAGATCAGGTTCTTCGTGATCCTACAAAGAAGACATTGGCTACTGCTGCTCAACTGCAAGCAGAATTCAATTATGCCTGGGGAAGATTCGCAAAAGCAGCTTGCCAGGATAAATGGAGATTATTCCTGTTCCAATAGTTTATCTCTAAACAATTCTTCAAAGTAAAGAGCATAGATGTTAATGTAGGGACACAAAATTTTGTGTCCCTACATTAACATC
>JAYUXX010000391.1:0-3400 GCA_043752765.1 Saprospiraceae bacterium
TTTCTTTCTCTAATTGCTGTTTTACCTGAGACGTTTTTAATCTGAATATTTCAAACCGCAATTCATCAATTTCCCGAGAAAACCCCTGCTGCCGTTTTAATATCGCATCGAGCTTTTCACTGAGCGTAGTGATGTTCTGATCATTTTCTGTCATTCTCTGGTGAGGGGATTAGAAAAGTAAAATTAGTATTGAGCTCTTACATACGTTTCTTAGCCCGTTGATCATAATCGAGCAAAGGGAATAAATCAATATCGGAAGCACGTGCTTTTCCTGTAGGTGAATATTCAAAAGGTTCATCTACATCACGGATCAGGCGAATCATGTATATAAAAATCTGGGTAATAAAGGTGACAATGATTGTGCTGATAACATCATTTTCAAATTTCGCCACCAGCATAAGTACGATGATGACAACCGTCAGCACTTCGAGCAGCGCATATCCGGTCACAAGAAACCCTGTTTTTTTAATCACATTTACTCTCGAAAATAATTTCCGAAGATTATGTTGTTCGCCCGTTACCCTGGCGGCAATGGCTCCTACTCCTGCTTTCTCGAGGACAAGTGCAATCGCGGAGATGCTGTTGATCCTCCTGAATACATCTTCTTCAGATCCACCGTGTTTAAACCAGTTAATAATCGAATCTGTCACTTCATTCAATTGCCTTCTTAGTTCTGAGAGGTCAAAACCACCCTTGTAGCCGTGTGCCAGAACGAGCGTATCCTCTAACGTTTCGATCGCACAGGCAAGATCAGCAGGGATTTTTTCACTTTCCTTATAATCGGAAATGGTACCAGCCAACATAAAACCAATTAGGAATATCCCTCCTGTGATCACCAAACCAATCTCAGAGAACTTGACAAGCCCCTCATACTGAAGACCATGAACAATGCCAAACTTCAGTGTTAAAATGATAAGCGTAATGGGAAGCGTGGTAAGCATGAGCTTCCACTTGATCATGTTGAATTTCATGAGTTGGTTTTGATGGTTGCGTAAGATGAAAATAACTGATCTCCTGAGAATTGAGCCGGAAAAGGAGAAAGGTCAAAGGAGTCAAAGGTTAAATAGCAAAGTAGCAACCAATAAATAAACTTATACGGCATAGTTTCGCATCTCTAATTCTACCGGTTCGATTTATATTCTTTCAGATAAAATACCCGGAAATAATTGACGACGCTTCAATATCGGTTAGTGCTGCACGATTATGCTCGACCCTGCAGAGGTAAAGTTCGGCCTTCTGTCTTTCACCGGATAATCCAGCGTTATAGCTATTTCGATGCTGCTTTTTTCATATCGCCTATACGGACCTGGCGACTCATCAGCTCACCGAAGACTTTCCAACGATTAGCAGGGGAAGGGTCAGCCGCGATTCGTGTCTCAACATATTCTCTTACGAGATCCATTCCGTAATTATAATTGATCACATAGCTGCGGTTAGCCTTAATAAAATTGATAGACTTGGCGGCGGTTTCAGCATTGAAGAGCGCATAATCCTGCAGCCATTTCAAAGCTTGCTCATCCGTCATGGTTTTATTTATCATACCCCGGGCAGCTTCATTGCGCGCATAATTCAATTTGCCTTTTATTGTCAATGCTTTAAAATATTGCGTAATACCCATGGTATCAAGACCTGCCAGGGGAAGTAAAACTTCTCTTGCAAAGGTGACCTTGTCATCGCCCGGAAAAGCCATATCAATCCCATAGTTTGCTGTGCCTTCTGCTATCAAAGATTGTGGACTAAAAAGCGGGTACATGGATATTTCAATCAGGCCCTGATCATTGTACAGGTTTTTTTCGAGCAACATATTATACACGTGATGCCCGGGATAACTTTCATGGCTTCCCACATCAATCGCACGGTCAATAAAAATATTCAGGTCGGTATTGATCTGAATAAGGCTTGTATAATTTCCTTTGTACCAGTTGTATCCACTCCATGATTTGTCAGTGACATATTCCAGTTTAAAACTTTCCTTTTCAGGTAAATCATAATATTCTTTTGTCCGTTTGCGACTTTCCTCGATAGCTGCTTTAAAAACAACATCGAGTTTATCCTTCGGAATAATAAAACGATTGGCTAATTCCTGGAATCGATCCTGAACGGTTCCTATACCGGGAAGGAAACTATCCAGTTCGCTCACAAGAACTTTAAAATGATCTTCATCATACGTTGGTGCAGATATTCCAAACAATTCTTCAGATTCTTCATCGAATGAACCGCTTTCGCCGGAGAAAATAGAAATGCGTCTTCGGAATGCAACAAGTTGATCCGCTATCCAACCTGCCCTGTTACGAATGGTGTCATTTTCGACATCCAATTCGATCTTTTTAAGCGCCACAAGCACATAATCAACTTCATTCATTAGGCTATCCTTGGGAAAAACAGCCTTCTTCACACTTGTAGGCTTCAATGAATCAGGACCATAATAGGCATCCACAAATGATTCGTCGTATTGACCGATTACGAGAGCTAATCTGACATATTGTTCTGCCAATGCATTCACATCTTCAATAGGATTTCCCAATTCGTTCTTTTGCTTGCAGGAAACGATTACCGAAATAAAAAAACATGCAAAGAGTATTTTCTTCATCTTGGATATTATAAACCTAGTTCGTGAATGACAAAATCTTTTGATCCTTCTACACCGGTCAATTCGAGCCATGCTTCGCTCTTGTCACCGCTGATGGAGAGATTGAAAATAAAAAAATCACAACATTCTCTTTCTGTTTTAATAAACTCGACCAGTTCGTCAACCATCGCATCGTTGCCCGGAAATTTAAATGCGAAACCATTTGGCAATTCTTTCCTTTCGATCACTTTTGCCTTTAGACTCTGAAGGACAGTTTCTTTACGAAGTCGTAATGCCTCTGGCATCATTTTACACGTAAGTTGTGTACTCGCATTTGTTGCTTTGCAAGGTTCAGTACAAACAGTCCTTGCGCTTGCTAATGTATTTTTCTGACAGGCAGAAAATGTAATACTAGCAATCACCACAACCAAAATAGTTTTTATCATCAGGAATTGGTATTTGATGTAAAGTAAGACTAAATCGATTAACTGTAGATGGAGGGATCGGGTAATGAAGTGATCGAGTGATCGAGATATTTTCTGATCAAGTGATCATTTCCATCAATATGCCTTTGTCCAGTGTTATAACTCCGAACAACGGCTAACCTCACAATCTCGCAGCTGCAAGGAGTTTGCTCCTGCAGCCAACGAAGTACGCAACATGGTATCTCTTTGGTTGTTGGAGGAAACTCCGAACAACGGCTAACCTCACAAGCTGGAGGCTGGAATAAAAAAAGCCTGAAGTTGATTTCAGGCTTTAGTATTCTCTAGTAAAAAGTATCGGGGGATTGAGGCAATAATTATTCCTCTAAGTGACTTTTCAATATTGTAT
>JAYUXX010000392.1:0-8293 GCA_043752765.1 Saprospiraceae bacterium
GGTGGTTCTGTTGACCTGAAGTATGCTTCAGTTTTGTTCAATGATGATGATGGATTCGACTGGGATCTTGGATGGAAAGGAAGCGGTCAGTTCTGGGTAGTTGTAAAAACAGATGCTACGACTTCAACCGGTGGTGACAATGGATTCGAATGCGATGGTGATGATAATAATGCAGGGGTTTACTATACTATTCCAAAAGTTTACAATGCAACTTTTATTGGTTCAAAAGGTACAAATGGAGTAGCTGGCGACAATGGATCAGCCTTAGAACTTAAGGAAGCATCAAGAGGTGAGCTTAGAAACTGTGTATTGGCTAATTACACGGATGGTTGCACATTATATAGTGAAGCCGGTCATCCTGCACCAGGTGATACATATACACTTTGGGCTACGGGAACAGGCACTAATCTGGTGATTGAGAATAATACATTTATCAACTGTACTAACTTGTTGAAAGGTGCTGCAGGAGCTGTGATTACTGCTGCTGATACAGCAGCATTTGTAGCTGATGGCAACGTTAAAGTTGCTAGTATAGCTGGTTTTGTAGGTAGCCACGTAATGAACGTGTCCACGAACGTAGTTACTACGAAACACGATCTTATTCCAGGAGCTGACATTACCACGTCTACTACACCTCCGGTTGATGGTTTTTTTACTCCGGCTAATTACAGGGGAGCTTTCAAAGTTGGTCAAAAATCATGGTTATCTGATTACTCTATCAGAGCACTTATTGCTCTAGAAGGTAGCTTAATTCCATGCACTACTGACATCAACACTGACGGTTCTACGAACACATCAGACTTTCTTTTATTGCTTGGCGCATTCGGAACTAGCTGCCAATAATCCATTACTCACATAAACAAAACATAAAAAATTATGAGACAAATTTTATTAATACTATGTATGGCTTTGTTTTCTACGGGTGCTATGATCGCACAAGTAGGATTGCAGGGCGTTTCGATCGAGACCTATTATGTTGCGAATGCAACTGATATAGCTTACTCTGATCCCGGTACAGTTGACCCACTTCCTGCAAATGCTAAAACGTACAGAATGTATGTTGATTTGGCTGCAGGATGGGAATTACAAGCCATCTTCGGTGCTACTAACGTAGGTACTGGCGAGGTTGATACTATGGTTTTAAGAACTACAACAACTTTCTGGAATCACCTTGATAGAGGTGCATTATACGGATATGGAATCGCAGCAAATCAAGTAGACGAAAATTCAGTTGCACTTGATTCCTGGTTTTCTACTGGCAGAGCTACTGCTACAAGTTTGTGTGTAATGGAGGTTGTTCCGACAGAAGATACAAACGGACAAACACCTACACATCCACACACACCTGCAAACATGCTTGTGCATAATGCAGCAGCAGCAGGTCTTCCACTGACAACTGAGGACGGAAACATTCCAGGCTCTTCTACCATTGTATGGACACCAACGCCAGGATTGGAATCTATTTTAGATCCCGTATTTGGAACAACTAATAGTGCTGCTAATCAGGTATTAGTGAGTGATGGTGCTCTTGGTGTAACTGTATCATTAGTAGGACCAAATGCTTCTAACAGAGTATGTGTTGGTCAATTCACTACAGGTGGTGTGTTTTCAGGTCAAATCAATTTACAGATCAGAAATATTTCTAGTCTTGTAGTTGAAACGTATGTTGCTAAAACTCCAGGTCCTGGGCAGTTTACAAACAGTAGTTTAACATGGGGACCAAATGCGCTTCCTATTGTTAATATCACAACTCCAACTGAAGGCCAGAATTTTGGTGCTGCGGCTACAGTTAATATCGCAGCTACTGCAACAGATCCTAATGGTACCATCAGCCAGGTTCAATTCTTCAAAGATGGAGTAGTCATTGCAACTGTAGCTGGGCCAGGTCCGTATACTACATCCTTTGTAACTGGTTTAGTAACTACAACTCACCAAATCGTTGCACGCGCAACCGATAACGGTGGAGGTATTTCTTCAGACACCGTAAATATTACTGTTACTGGAAATAATCCTCCTGCTGTCGTTCTAACTGCACCTTCGACAGCTATCACTGGTACAACGGTTAACGTATCTGCGACAGCTACAGATTCTGATGGCTCAGTAGCATCTGTTCAATTCTTTTTCAACAATGTGGCTATCAGTCCTGTAATTCCTTTCCCAGGTCCATATACAGCGTCATTTGTTGCTACACCTGCAGGAACTTATACAGGTGTGAATGGTATCCGTGCCGTTGCAATTGATAATGCTGGTGCATCAGGTCAAGCCACACAGAACATTACAATAACAAACAACGTAGCTCCTACAGTAACTGTAACAGCTCCAACTTCAGGTTCATTTGTTCCTGTAGGTCCTGTTGCTCTTAGCGCAAATACATCTGACTCTGACGGAACTGTTTCTCAGGTTGAGTTTTTTGTAAATGGTATATCTGTAGGTGTTGATAATACAGGTCCATCACCATTCACTGGAACATGGAATGCAGTTTTTGTTGGCCCATTTGGTGCTAACACAATCACAGCAGTAGCGACTGACAATTTAGGATTGACTGGAAACTCTGCTCCGGTTTCTGTAAATGTTATCGATCCAGCTGGCTCTCCATACGCAGTAGAAAATGTACTTCAGGCATGTAATCCTGCTACTGTATGTTTCCCTATCAAAGCTATTGCAACGATCACAGATGTAATTGGTTTTGACATGGTGTTGACTTGGGATGATACAAAGATCTACCCTACAGGAAACGTTGTGAAAAGCGGTGATTTTATGAATCCTAATTTCTTTGAAACTGATAACAGCATTGATTTCGTAAACGATAAAATGTTGATTTCTGTATTCCTTGATACTGATGCACCAACCGGAACTGATTTCACAGGATTAGGTGATATCATTTGTGTTGAATTCGCTAAAAGACCAGGATTCCAGCCAGTGGATTCATCTACTGTAACTGTAACAAACATGCAGGAAAGTTATGTAAATGGAGTTCTTCTTAAGAATCCGGTTCTTCCAGGTGAGTTTGAAACATTCCGTAATACCGTCATGACTAGTAACCTCGAATTTTGGGCAGATCAGCGTCCAATTGGAAATGATGGTTTAAACCAAAGCCCAACGATTCAGGCAAATAATTCTATCGACTGTAGTTTAGCAAGTGCTGCTAGTCCAGCTGCACTTACAGGCCCGGTTGTTACTCCGGATGTAAATGGCGTATTCAGTTACGACTTACTTAATGGCGTTAAATTTTCAATTAATAAAGTAATTGCATCTACTACAGATGTACAGGAAGTTATTAATGGTTTTGATGCTTTGTTGACAAGAAGATTGATCATTGATGATGCTTCTTTCATACCAAGTATTTACCAGGCAATTGCTATGGATGTTAACAGGGATGGTTTTATTTCTGCGGGAGACGTATCACAAATCAACCAAAGAGCAGTTTTCATCCTTACTGAATTCAGACAACAATGGAACTACAACGCTGATGGAACTCAGAAGCCAACGTATTCTCCATCTAAAGACTGGCAGTTCATTGATAATAGCACTGTTGCTTTAAATCCTTCTTATCAGATTTCAAGTTCATTCCCTGGCGACAATGGAATTGGATACTCAAAGAACAGAGTTCCTCAAGTGCCTTTCTGTATCACAGGTCCTGTGACTCAGTTTGCAACTTGTCCTGTCATTAGTGAAGAATCTTACACAGGTATCTTATATGGAGATATAAATGGTAACTGGAAAAACACTACGAATGTATTGTTGAGGTCATCTGAAACAGTGAACGTTGATGTTGCTAAAGCAATCTACTCAGATAAATTTGTGGACATGCCAGTAACTTTCACATCAACTGACAATATCAATGCAATCGACTTAAACCTTGATTTTGATGGCAGTAAACTTGCTTATCATTCTATACTCGGAAATGATATCCAGGCTGTTGGACATTTCAATGACAACGATGGTAAACTTCGTATTACTTCTAATAGTCTTACAGTTTTACCTTTAGGTCAGGTTGCCTTCATGGTTCGATTTGCAAGATTGACATCAGAAAAAATCGAAGTAAGAGATTTCAATTCAACGATTGGGTATTTGAATGGTGATAAAGTTGACGTTAACCTGTTTGAAGGACCAGCTTCTTCTAACCCGGCTGATGACAAATTTATTGTTTACCCGAATCCAACAACTGATTTCTTATACATCGGAATTACAAAAGACGTTACGGTAGAGATTGTGGATATGAACGGAAGAATTTTAGTATCAGGTGTTTCAGTTACTGCAAACAATACGCAGAAATTGGATGTATCTCATCTTCCAATGGGCGTGTATACAATCAGAGTATTCAATAATGATTACACTTCAGCACAAAGATTTTTTATCGGTAAATAAAAACCATCTGGTTTTATTTTAAGAGATTAAATAAATTACGAGGCTGCCTCTCCGGAGGTAGCCTCTTTTTGCATTTTCGGATGAGATATTCAAAGCATAGATATTCTTTACTAGCCAAATAATTTGTAAGCCCAGTCTTCATCCGGTTGCATAATAAGAATTGAAAAAATAGTATATGATGAAGCGATTATATTTCATTCTGATGTTGTCTTCAGGTCTCCATGTTGCGCTAATAGCACAACCCGGATTAGAGGGAATTGAAATAGAAACCTACTATATCGCTGATAGCAATGATGTATCCACACTAAATTTTCCGGTACCTGCCGACGCTGTTACGTACAGAGTTTTCGTAGACATGAATGCGGACTGGGAATTGCAAGCCATTTTCGGTTCAACCAATACCAGTACCGGCGAGACTGATTCCCTCATCATCAGATCGACTGAGCCATTCTTCAATAATGAAGACAGAGGAAAAACTTTTGGATATCTAATTTCCACAAATAATATTGATGAGAATACGGTACTGTTAGATTCGTGGTTTTCGACAGGAAGACCAAGTACTACCACAGAAGGCGTTGTAAAGCCTGAGGATACAAATGGAGGCACACCTGGCTTTCCAAATCTGGATGGATTGCTACAAAACGATGATCCCCTAGCTGGCATTCCAATAAGTATCACCGACGGAAATATGCTAGGTTCAGCTTCTTCCACATGGACGTTGATTGGAATTACACCTACAGATCTTGCAGCGTTTAATAACATTAATCTTGCAGGCAATGAATTATTTGTTCTGGATGGTGCTTTTACAAGTTTTTCAATTCCACTTCATGGTCCGAATGGAAGTAATAGAGTTTTGATAGGGCAGTTTACAACAGCAGGTGATTTTTCGGGCCAATTAAATTTACAGATAAAAAATAGCGTAACCGGTGAAATACAACAATGGGTTGCTGAAACACCGGGCTCAGGACAATTTACATCACCGTCACTAACATGGGAAGAAAATGTCTTCCCTGAAGTAACCATTACCACGCCCATCAACAATACTCTGTTTTTATCTGGAGAGCTTGTGAATGTCATAGCTAATGCAACTGATCAAAATGGAATCATTTCACAAGTTGAATTTTTGTTTGATGGAATATCTGTGAATATTGATGATACAGCACCTTATGAGGCTTCCTTTCTATCGACTTCGAGCGGAATGATCACAGCGATTGCAACTGATGATAATGGGGCCCAAACCTCTTCTAATCCAGTCTTCATTGAAGTCAATCCATACAAACTGACGAGTATTGAACAGCTCTGTACCATGCCCACAGTTTGTATCCCTATCGAAATATTCGGTGAAGGAATTGAAGACGTAAATGGACTTGATATTGTAATCACATTCGACAATACTAAAATCATTCCTACGGGAAACATTTTTAAGAGCAGCGACATGATTGATCTTAATTATTTTAATATTCTGCATACCATTGATGTTGTAAATCAACAAATGCTGATCGCTGTTTTCTTAAATGGTAATGCTTCCTTAGGAACAAGTTTTACAGGCATAGGCGAATTACTCTGTATTGAATTCAGTAAGCGACCTGCTTTCGCAGCAGAGGATTCTACAATGGTCTCAATGACATCACTCCAGGAAACTTTCTTATCGGGTGGAATTGTCCAGCGGGATTCAGTTTCCACTGCAGTATTTTCTACAATACGGAATACAACATTCTTCGGGAGTCTTGCTTTTTGGGCCGGTAATGCACCTATCATTTACGACTTTGAAAATCCTGCCGATCACCTCATTACTAATATTAAAGGATCTAATGAAAACTGCGACTCTACTTTGTCTCCGTCTATTCAACCCGACCTTGATGGTGCTTTCACACATGATCTCAAGGATGGAGTTTATTTGTCGATTGATCGGGATATTGATGGAGCCACTGATGTTCAGGCAGTGATAAATAGTTTTGATGCTTTTTTAATTAGAAAACTTCTAGTTGACGAACCCTCATTTGTTCCCACAGTGTACCAGATGATGGCCATGGATGTAAATAGAGACGGCGTGATCAGTGCTGGTGATGTTTCTCAAATCAACCGGCGTTCATTATTGATCACGGATGAGTTCAGACAAGCCTGGAATTACAATGGTGATGGCACACCCAAGCAAGATTATAAACGATCGAAAGATTGGCAATTTGTGAGTCAGAATACAATCTTAACTGACCCCGCATATTCAAGATCAGCTACATTTCCATTTGATAATGGAATTGGCTTTTCGAAATCAAGAGTTCCCCAGGTGCCGTTCTGCATATGGACGGAAAGAGATAATCTTCCGTTCTTTTGCCCAGAGCTTGGTGTAGAAACTTATTATGGAATTCTGATCGGCGATGTCAATGGGAATTACAGATTTCAATAGATCATTGATTTTAGTCTCCCCCTAAAGCCTCTTTGGTAAATATAAATAAAAAACGCCCTGCTTTCGCAGAGCGTTTTTATTCTATAATGAAGAGAAAATTATTTCTTTCCCCCCTGTAATGATTCCTTTAATACATTCAATTCATCCCATTTTCCTTCGGAAGCCAGAGTTGCCTGCTCAGGCCATGAAGTAGGATCGAACATTTTGTAACGACTACCCTGAGCTAATAAAATCTCTCGTAGCTCATCAGCGCTTTTTGCACTAAGCGTTCCATAACTATCAATGCCAGCAGCATGAAGAACCTCTTCCATTTTAGGACCAATACCTTCAATTACTTTGAGATCATCACCTGCATCTTTCGATTTGGATGCTTTAGCCTTTGTTGATTTTACTTCAGGTTCAGCAGCAGATTCTTGATCTGCAGAAGTCTCGTCAGATGATTCATTACTGGATTCTGCATCAACAGATGTTGCATTATCATCTGTAGAGTTGGTTTCCTCAGAATCAGACGCAGCAGAATCAGATGTAGATGATGCTTCCTCATTAGTAGAAGCATTCTCCATTTGCTTATCCTCTTCTCCCGCTTTATCTGCAGCAGCCTTTGATTTAACATTTGCTTCTTCCTCTGCAGCAGCATCAGATACTTCTTTTGCGGCAGCATCAGCAACAGCTTTCTTGCCTTTAGATTCAGCTAATTGTTCCTTCAATTGGGAAAACATAGCCATATCACCCAGGGTAGCTGGTTCATATTTGCCTTGTTGTTCCTTGATCTGTTGTTTGATTTCAGTGCCTTGTTTGCGACGTTCATCTTTTACAACTTCCTCAGCTTCACGTGTGATATCTTCAAGATAGCGTAAGTGGGAAACCATGATTCGTTTATCATCGCGATTGAATTCAATCACTTTGAATGTCAACGTTTCATCAACTTCAGCAAGCTTTCCATTCTCTTTACGTAAATGACGTGATGGAGAGAATGCTTCAAGACCGTACGGTAACTGAACAATTGCTCCTTTGTCATCACGCTTCATCACAGTAGCCTCATGATAAGAGCCTACAGGGAAGACATTTTCGAATGTGTCCCATGGATTTTCTTCTACATGCTTATGACCTAATGATAATTTACGATTCTCACGATCGATATCCAGGATCTGAACCTGGAGATCATTACCCACCTTAGTGAATTCTGACGGATGTGCAAATCGTTTTGTCCATGACAGGTCTGAGATATGTACCATACCACCGATACCATCCATCAATTCTACAAAAACACCATATGGAGTGAGGTTTTGAACCCGTCCGGAATGTTTACTGCCAACTGGATATTTGTTCTCAATTTCTGCCCAAGGATCAGGCGTCAGTTGTTTTAGAGACAGGGACATCTTTCGTTCTTCACGATCGATCGTCACTACTTTAGTTTCATATTCATTTCCAACAGTGAAGTAATCACGTGCATGTATTGGTTGGTTACTCCAGCTTACTTCTGAAACGTGAATCAAACCTTCTACACCCGGAGTGATTTCC
>JAYUXX010000393.1:0-18478 GCA_043752765.1 Saprospiraceae bacterium
GAGAGGCCAACTCATCTTTTTCCATTGAATTGGACTTTATTATGTAACCTTTGGACGAAAAATTAATTATTTTTTTTCGATGTTTTTTATTCTAAAATCTTCAGGATCAATTACCTAAGAATGTTTTATAATACATTGATTATCAAGGCTTAAAGTACGTTTACCCAACACTATAAAAGTGAGTAATAGTTTGCTCCATGCAAAGGCCTTATATACTTTACTGATATCCAGATAATTAGAATAAATTTTGGGATTGAGATTGCAAAATCAATCATTCAGGAGGAGTACTTTCTTTACATTGATTTTACACCAGTAATTGTCACGAACCCGTTCATTTAATTCATTTGGTTGGTAGAGGCGTTGCATCAGTTGATACATTGAATTCTTAAGAACCCGTTCAATTATTTCATTTGATTGGTAGGCGCGTTGCATGCAACGCGCCTACCATGGCATCACCTTGGTTGCGGTAGCAAACAAATGGGCGGCCAAAATCCAAAATCCAAAATCGTAAATCGTAAATCGAACGTGTTACTCAGATAAATCTGAGGGTCTTTCCTGCAGTTGATATATACCTGCGATTCCGAGTCTGCCCACCATTTCATTTCCTAATTCTGTGAAAGAAGTACATTCAAACTCTTTACTATAGAAAATATGTTCAACCGGAATACGGGGAAGTGACATGGATCCATCATGATTACGCGGGTTAATATCCCTGCGGCTATCCTGAAGATCACTCATAGATTTAAACTTTTGAATTTCTGATGACCACGGAGGTAAATGGAGATCACCCAGGACAATAATACCTCCATCCAGATTTTTCAAATAGGTAGAAAGGTGATGAAAATGCTGCTCAATCATGGAAAATGCCGCTTGATTGACAGGTGGTATTACCTGGCAACTAAGTATATGAACAGGATTCCCGACATCCAGATAAATAGTACCTACCAGGCTCGGAACCAGATCAAAGAAGATCGTATCGATTGACTCAAAAGGAATTTTCGAGAAAAAACCCATGCCATATTGATCAAGTCGTGTCATGGTATGATTATACTGAAATGATGGAATTAGCCGCCTCGATAATTCCGCATTCCAGTCAGGTGTTAATTCCTGAAAACTGATAAAATCAACTTTTAGGCTAAGCAAATAATTTACAACCGAATCATAATCATTTTCTGCATTCGCAAGGTTAATATGGGAAATACTTAAAGACGGGCTCGTGGTTACTGCTGCCAGCCGCATTTGTTTATTCGCGGATGATTTCAAATGCAGACAAAGGATACAGCAACAAACTAAACTCACCACCATCAATCGCTCTCTGCGTAATAGGAAAGAACCAAAACCTGCAATCAATAATCCCAGCATTATATAGAGGGTATTTGCAGCTATTTGCTTAAAAATTAAAAGTGGGGGAGAGAATAAACAAATAGCAGTCAGGAACATAAACAGCGTGGATAAACCATAATCAGCAACCGCTTTATGGTAAATCCCCGATGCTTGAACTTGTATCGCTGTACTTGTGATTCTTGAAATCAATTTTCTATCTTTTTACGAGGGAACAAGCCTCCTGGTATTGGCGGACATTACCTTCTTCGTCCCATAATTGAACAAACAGGAGATAGATACCCATATCTGCTACAAGGCCTTCAGCATTACGTCCGTCCCACTGAATAAGGGCAGACGTCCCCAATGTTTCGTTTGTCAATACCTGGTGGATCTCCCTTCCTTCTAAATCGTAAACCCAAATAGAACCAACATCATTTCCGGATTCAAGTTCAAATTGAATGATGAGAAAATCGTTAAATCCATCATCATTAGGTGAAAAATGTCTGGGGGAAATAGTAAAAGGTGCAACCGTATTAGGAACCATGGCATTTTGTGAATTTGGTCCGGTAGGTGTTGCATATCCGGAGAGAGAAGATGCACTATGCCAGGTAGATTGCGACGCTGTAGGCGCTGAAGAAGAAACACGTTCGAGTGACACCCCGTTTTCATCTGCGATCACCGGATGATGCCAGGAAGAGGAATACGTGAATGAATCAATGATCACACCTGCAGCAATAATAGATACGTTATCCGATTTGTCACTCCATGCAGGAAGTGTAGCATCATATAATTTATCAGGACGTGACACATTGTAACGAGTCAAAATATCTGCTGGTTCGGGGCTGAATACAGCGATTTCCCCTGGCCCTAAAATTTCATTTATCAGCGTCGGAAAAATATCGGTATGAGAAGATGATATGCGACCGATAGAAAGCGCATTGAGTGAAATAAATTTCTGACTGATATTGATTACCTCAATGAAACGACTTCCCCCGGTACCCGGATTAAATAATATTTCATTAATTAAAATATCACCGGCAACAGGAAGTGTTACAAGTCCAAAAATGGTTGTGTCGTTTATCGTGTGTCCATTTCCAATACAATCGAAAGCAGAAAATGGTCGCAACTCATAGCTAACACCAGACTCCAATGGTTCACTTAAAGTAAGTTTAAGAGTAGTTGAATTGCTGAGTTCTATACTTGTGATAGTGAGCTCTGGAGAGAAGGAGTACAAAGCAGGATCAAGCATTAAAAATGCATCAATCTTTTCATCAAACCGTAATTCGATTTCTGCCGCAACTCCGGTAAAAAGAGAGAGCAACTCAGGTCCATCCAAATCCGGTACAAGGCTCCATTGAGAATTCTGACTACCAGGTGTTCCACCAAGCAAATTATTAGCAGCTATCCAGTTTTCCTGGTCAGCACATACATGCAATGGATTAATCATTTCAAGAGACCATCCACCATTCGATTTCTCAACATCCCTGTACCAGGACAAGTTGTAATTTACCGAATGAATAATCTCTCCTGAACTATTTAAGATAGCAATAGATGTCCCCGAGTTTGTAAGTGTTGCCATGCCATCAACCGCAATGACACGCCCTAAAGGAGAGAATGTAGAAATATTATTATCATCCGTAACAATCACATATTCACCAGGAAGTAAAATACTGTCAGGTAGAGATTTCTCATTTGTGCCAACTCTTATTTTATAATCTGACAGAGTAAAAGTCTGAGAAGAATTATTAAATATTTCTATATACTCCGCATCAGGTAATCCAATTGTAGGAGTTGGATCTGCCATGATTTCAGTAATTATAATTTCATTAGGCTCCGCATGTTCCACCAGGGTAAATACAAATGTTTTACTTTCAAAGACGAGAGGATTTCCATTTTGATCACTAAGGTTTGCTATACTAAGCGTGTAGGTCTGTTGGCTTATGAATAACGATATCCATGATAAGGTTACCTGATTGCCGTTGACAATAATTTCATCGGGTGTTAAATTGCCCGGAGACAAAATATAATGGCTTGGATCCATTGCGCCCAAAACCTCTAGGGGTTCATCAAAAAGGAGAGTTACGGAATTATTATCCAGGACACTGATACTTAGCCATGATGGAGATATCACATCCGGCTGGATAGGCTGGATGGAAATATCGTCAAATATGAATTTGTCTCTTCGGGTATCTGTGTATTTACAATAAAGCCCAAATGTGTTTAGTGATGAAAGCGCAATTAAATTATGTGTAGTTGTAAAAAGTAATTCAGGAATTACACCGATCATATTAAAACATTCCCATACCCCATCTCCATTTTTGGTAATCCTCAACCTTAATTCCACTGGGTCGGTAGCAACATAAGCTGGAACAGATGAGGCAATGATCTGTGCCGATCCGGTTTCCTGATATTTAAATTCAAGTGCATCCTGATCCCCACTAGCGCCGATTTCCAGATAATAGCCCGAGGCGGTAACGAAATCGTTTGAAGTAAGACCAAGGTAAATCCGGAGTTGATTACTGGTGGATGGTGCGAAGCCAAGAGCGACAAAAATGTCCCAACTCATACTGTCTGAGAAAGGGATCACAGTATATAACCACGAATTTGTAGAGCCTGCCGGGGCATTCAATTGTAGTTGACCCTGTGCATTTACAATAAAGTGATCCTTATTTCCGTCCCATTCATTCAGATTGCCATCCGAAAAATTGTCTGTAAACTGAGCTGTTGAATATCCACTGGTAAGGAATGCAAAAACAAATGCTGCGAAAAAACATTTCATATTTCGAAGGTAATCCAAAATGAAAAGGCAGGTTAAGATCGTTTAATTATTGTTGCAATTATATGATGCCTTGCCTGTGAAGGGTATTTAAGATCAAAGCCAGATAATTTAATTAATTGAAAGTTGGACCATATTTTTAATCATTATCGGAATGACAATGATATTATTGAGCCAATCACGCCTCTTGATTAACTTTGTTATAATAACGTTCACTTCTATTTATGAAAATAGCTGTTGTGGGATCCACAGGTCTTGTCGGCCAAATTATGCTTAAAGTGCTGGAAGAGAGGTCTTTTCCGGTAACTGAATTATTGCCTGTAGCTTCGGAACGTTCAATTGGCAAATTGATCAGTTTTCAGGGAAGGGAGTATCCGATTATTTCAATGCAGGATGCGATTGATGCCCGGCCGGATATTGCTTTGTTTTCAGCCGGCGCTTCAGTTTCAAAGGAATGGGCTCCTGAATTCGCTGCTGTGGGCTGTACAGTGATTGACAATTCATCCGCCTGGAGAATGGTGGAAGGTATCCCGCTTATTGTTCCTGAAGTGAATGGCCATGTCCTCACTTCAAAAGATAAAATCATTGCTAATCCAAATTGTAGTACAATACAGATGGTAGTGGCTTTAAATCCCATTCACCTTCAATACGAAATCAGGCGCATCATCGTTTCAACTTACCAGTCCGTTTCGGGTACCGGTATGAAAGCAGTTAAACAGTATCGCGATGAGGTAAAAGGTGAGGTTCCTCAAATGGTGTATCCTCATCCGATTTTTGCTAATTGCCTGCCCCATTGTGATGTTTTTCTTGATAATGACTACACGAAAGAAGAAATGAAACTCGTGCATGAAACCCGCAAGATTATGGGAGTACCAGATATGCCTGTGACTGCTACTGCAGTTAGAGTTCCTGTATTAGGCGGGCATAGTGAGTCGGTCAATATTGAGCTTGCTAATGAAGCTTCTCTTCAGGATATTCGGAATGTACTGGAATTGGCCCCGGGTGTAAAATTGTACGATAACCCATCTGCCAACCAATACCCGATGCCCATTCTGGTTGAAGGTAAGGATGATGTCTGGGTTGGACGAATACGTAAAGATGATTCACGTGAGAATTGCTGGAACATGTTCATTGTAGCGGATAATCTGCGAAAAGGAGCAGCCACTAATGCAGTTCAGATAGCCGAGTATTTGCTGCAGGAAAAAATTTTAAGTCCTCAAATGGAGGGATATTTAGCTTTGTAACAAAACGAAGCGCTTAGATTCTTGTTAAGGAAAGAAATGAATACATAAATTAGTACGGAAGAAGGGTTTTATCTTTTTCCCAGATATAAATAACGTTACTGGACACAAAAATTTTAAAGTATGAAGACGAGAATAGTCATGTGGGGCACAAATGAGAAGGGAGAAAAGGTGTTGATCGCACTAGCACTCAGGGCAGCGGAGAACGCAGTAGATATCTACACGTTTCCATTTGAGTCAACTTCTGAAGAGTTTTATAATCTCATGCTCAATGAATGGCGTGAATCGCATGAGGTCTCCATGCCGGAAGGGCACACCCACCTCGTCAAGGCTTTAACAGCTTCTGATAGTTTATTGCCGGAGGGTCTGAAAGTGGACAGGGCTGACATCATTCAGAGAGCTCAATCCGAATGGCATTTCGTTGTTCTGTCGAATAAATTATATCAATCATTCCTCAGTGAACTGGAGGATATAAAAGAAAAGATCAAAGGGACAGATTTTTATAAAAATCAGTTGTGGGAAGAGATGAAGGAAGCCTGGGAAAAAATTCAAAAAAATATTTTTGATAAAACCCTGATGCGAGAACATGGCCAGCAACTTCGTGAAATGACCAACGACATCTTTACGCAATTGAAAAACATGCGAAAAGATATGGACAGCGAGGTTGATCGCGTCTCACGGGATTTTGCGGATAAGTTTAATAAGACGCTTGACGAAGTAGAAGCTAAGATCAAAAGCGGCTTGGGTTTACAGCCTCTATTCAATGATCTCAAAGATCTACAGCACGAATTTAAAGATGCTCAGCTGTCACGTAACGATCGTTCGAAGATCTGGAAGCGAATCGATGTGGCCTTTAAAGCTGTTAAAGAGAAAAAATTTGGTGAAAAGAGCACGAAAGACACTTCAGCACTGGAGCGACTCAACCGCAGGTATGAAGGACTTGTCTCCGCGATTGATAAGATGGACAAATCAATTCGCCGGGATGATAAGGATAAAAATTTTCAGGACGATCGTATCGCAAATACAGAAGGTCAATTGGAAGCTCAGATTCGCATGGCAAAGTTGAAAATGATCGATGAACGGATCAATTCAAAGAATGAGAAACTAGCGGAGATGGTCAAGACCAAGACCGAGCTTGAGGAGCGAATAAACCGTGAAAAGAAGTTTCTGGAAGAGCAAAAGAAACATCAGGCTTTGAAAGATGAATTAAAGGAGGCGAAAGAAAATGTAAAACAAAAAATTGCTGAGAATATTCATGCCCAGTCAGATTCACTGGATGCAGATGCCCTTGGAAAAGCTGCGGATGCAATTGCTGAAGAAAAAGCAAGGAAAGCAAAACCAAAGGAATCGTTTCTCAGTGCGATCTCTGAGACACTCGGAGAATCACTGGAGGATGTTGGTCACAGTCTGGGCGCGATAGCATCTGTTGTGGCTGAAAAAATAGAAGATGCTTTTAAAGGAGGAAAAGACGAACGGGGAAATGAGAAAAAAGATAATGCTGAAAGTGTAAACGAAAATACTACTTATATGAACAACCCTGAAGACAACCACAAAGACCACATGAATGAATCGTCTGCTAATAAAGAAGGTTCTGATTTCACAAAGATTACGGATAAACTTGAGACGGCTTTTAAAGATCTTAAAGAAGAGGCGGGTGAAATTTTTAATGAATTGAAAGATGACATGAAAGAAACTTTTGAAGACCTGAAGCACAAGTTTAAGAAAGAGGATGACTCAATAGATGGAGATCCTTTGCATGAAGATGCAGATCAAAAACAGGATAATAGTTTTTCTGCAATGACTGACAAAATGGAGACTGTTTTTCAGGATCTCAAAGAACGCGCAGGGATTATCATTAACGATGTCCGGGATGAAGTAAAAGAATCTTACGATGAACTGAAAAATAGAATGAAAAAGGAAGACAATGATAATCCTGGTGAAGATGGTGGCGAAAACTCAGGCAATTCTTTTGCTAACAAAATGGAGGATGTTTTCCATGACATTAAAGAAAATGCAACTGATGTTTTTAATGATGTAAAAGAGGAAGTGCAGGAAACCGTTTCTGATCTAAAGGGTAAATTCAGAAGGTCGGAGGATACAACTGATGATACTAACGAAAGCGAAGATCAATCTTCAAAAACTGTGTAGTCTCAGTAATCAAACAGCAATAAAAAAAGGATATGCCTGCAAAGACATATCCTTTTTTTTATGATTCAATCTCCTGACGGAGCCTCAATATTATTCGATTATAAATTTTTTAGTAAGTGTAGTCTCGCCGGAAAGAATGTGGACTACATACATTCCGGATGTAAAGCCCCCAAGATTTATAACATGCTGATTGACACCTTCCGATAAATTCCAATCTCTGGCATACAATTGTTGGCCGGTAAGATCAAAAACACTCACAATTGCATTTTCAGATTTAATTGCAGATAAGATTACTTCAATAAAATCACCTGCCGGATTAGGATGAATTGAGAGGGCAGCATTATCCTGGTTATCTTCAGTACCAATGGTGATTTGACTATCTACAATAGTTCCACGCTCGGGAGCTTCTGCACATATTGAAGGAGTTTGATCACTGGAAATACAGGCCATAGAATTATAGATCACAGCATCCATGATTTCAATATCATCCACAAACCAACCATCACCTGAAATATTGTCATCCGTTCCGAAACGATATCGGATAAAAACACTTTGACCCGCATAATCACTTAGGTCAACATACACAGGTTTCATGACCAGACTCGTATCGCTAAGACCTGAAAAGGCATAAAGATCTGGAATCGCAAAAGTCGTATACTGTAAGCGTCGAGGATATCCATTGCGGAAAATTTTATCCTCAAGAGGTAGCCATGTATTGCCATTATTTGTGGATATCTCAAGGAAGCCACCATCAGCACCTGCTTCGGTATTGTAATAATGAAAAAACCTGTAGACAGGATAATCACCGGAGATTTGATGTGGTTCGAAATTTTGAAGAAAATGTTCTGAGGCTGTAGCGACATCTCCTACAGTCCATGCCGAGATTCCGCTGTTTACTAATATATCCTGTTGTGTCCAGAAATTTGAAGTAGTTCCATTTTCGTCAAAGTAAACATCCCAACGTGAAAATGCATCACCTTCTATGTCATCATAAAACAATCGAACTGAATTTTTGCCTTGATCTGTTTGAAGCTGATAGGTAATGGTAATCTCTTCACCGGCAGCCACTGCATCAAAATCCCATCCCAGGCTACTTCCTACCGTAGGCTCTATATTGGCTGAACCGGCTATGTAGGACGTTCCTGCAGGAATGGGTTCTTCCAGAAATACATTAGTCAATCCTGCTCCCGTATGATTTACAGCAACTAGAGTAACTTCTATTTGATCACCTGCATTTATTTCAGGTGTCATCTTTTTTGTCAATTTTAATTCCTGAACGCATATTGGAAGAGTTTCGAATCCCTCTATGCCGTCTGCTCTTGATGCAGGTTCTCCACCATCCGCATTCCATCCTAATCCTCTTCGTGCAAAAACTTCCCAGATGAGACATTCATTCACTCCATTATTATTAATCTGATCAGCTAACAGAATCGCATTTCGGGCATCAATAAATCCGGGTCCACAAGGCTGAAGTTTTAATCCATCCATTACAAGTTGGATCGCAATATTATTTCCACCTGTACCGGCATAGACATCAGGGTCCCAGCCATACGCATCACTAAGTGCCCAATATAAGTC
Source organism: Saprospiraceae bacterium (assembly GCA_043752765.1). GTDB lineage: Bacteria > Bacteroidota > Bacteroidia > Chitinophagales > Saprospiraceae > Opimibacter. Next base: position 9,067 of record JAYUXX010000393.1, read on the forward strand.
CCAGATCATAGCACTCCATACCGAACCTACACCGTGAGGGACAGATTCAAAAAGTATATCATCATAGGTATGGGAATTGATCGTCATGTCCGTACTGTATGGATAGGATCGTATACCGCGACCATCGATTCCTTCCTTATTAACATAGGTTCCAATTCCTCTCTTTTTTGCGCCGGTATCGCCCGGCCGGGTAGTCGTGACTAAGGCAAAGAAATCACTCCATCCTTCACCCATACCCCATCCTTCTTCAGCCTCTCCGGTGATGGCACCTGGTGTAAGGCATCCCCCTGAACTTGGTCCACCTGTAAGACGGGAAGAAATACCATGTCCATATTCATGTGCTATGACACTATTGTCTAGTGACCCATCCCGTCTTACAGGCCCACCATCTGAAACCGGGGCCACCAATGATGCAACCAATCCCTTGGATGCAGCCACTCTGATCCTTGCACAATCACCTTTGCTAATAAAAACTGAAGGAATGGTAACTTCTCCGGCATTGATACCAGGACCCATTCCGATAACGGTTTCATCAAAATTGCAAATGATCGCTCCGATGGCACCACCTTCCTGAGCATTAAATACTTTTTCGCTGAAATCACAAAGACCTCTATCGATCAATACGATTTTGCCATCAATTCCAGATTGTTCATTCAGTGTATTACATGCATGTGAACCACTGCTGGTTCCATCATCTGCAATCACAACAGGACCTGTAACAGCGGTAGTTGTAACATCAGCTCCGAATGAAGCAACACCGGTCAGAATCTTCCCTGCGAATTCAAGAGGTTCAATGATATCCAGTAATTTATTACTGTTGTTATTATCCCATGTGAACATTCTCATGCGGCCATTAAAGCCATCCACGGGAGTCGAAAAATCTGCATTATTAAGGCATGGAGTGTTGCCGTTTACTTCATTACCACAAAGGGCTGGATCAGTATCTCCAAACTGCGCATGGGCTTCTACATAATCCTCATTGCCACCCTGGCCTGAGTAATTAAGCGATTGGAAATTTCCAGCCACCTCATTAAACCCATAACGAAATGAGAAATCATGCATGATGTTGTTCCAGAAAAAGAGATTGGTCAAGGCGACATCCTGATTCTGGGAAGGTTCACCCATTGAATTAAATGGAAAGTCGAAAAGCAAACCTGCGCCACCGTCCAGATTGCTATCTGAGGCATAATCCCAGTTGCGATCCAGAAATGCATGTACATTATTTCCTCGCGTGTACGTGTACTCATTGCCTGCAACACCATCTACATCATGCCATCCAAAAGGGGATGCAAGAAGATCGTCCACTCCTGTAACTAATTCAAATCCACCATGACCCGGACTTTCTACAGTTAACGGGAGAACTCTATACTGACCTGCCATGCTTACTGGTGGAGCCTCATATTTTTGAGTTGCTGAAGTTGTCTCCTCACTACATCCTGGCTCATGTGACATGTATCCATGTTCAAATGAACAATGCAGTGTCAACAGATCATTGGCAATGGGCGCACCAGTTATAGCATCTACAAAAGATTGATATAAATTTCCGTTCTGGCGGGAGTCAATTTGAAGTTTCCATGCAAGATGATATTCGCCCTTGATATACAGGTAACCCAATTTAGCCGGAATATCCTGAAGAGAAATATCGGCCTTTCCGTACACAGGTATACCTGCATCGGTAAATCGTTTAAGTTCAGGTATTGATCTTGAATGAATACCTAAATTGTTGGCAACGATCCCTATTGCCTCAGGAGCCGAAATTTTTGGTGTAGCCGAAGAAACGCTAATTCCATCGACTACGGTCAATCGATGACTATTACTGACAATTCTACCATTTGTCAGAAAGGCAAGGTTTATACTGGTACCAAACAGTTCGATTCCTTTATGTATTTGGACCAGGTGAATGTGTTGAACCTGATTATGGTCAGAGCGGTAATGGTCGGTAATTTTTAGTTCCCCTATTGCTTTTTGGTCCAGTCCGTGTTCGGAGGAAATAAAAGCATAGGCACGCGACAGGTAATCCGTGGCTTGGCTGAAGACAGGGGTAATGAAGAGAGCGGACAGTAGAAATACTGACTGTAACGTTAGAAATATTTTCATGTAAGGATGGATGGTCAAATGAACTCGAAATTTAATCAAACTTGACTATTCTTTTATCCGAAAGATGTCTTTCTGCCTATATTGGTATGGTATATGACAAAAAAAGGAAACTTAGTTATTATAGGAAGACACCCGGTCCTGGAAGCCCTGGATTCAGGCCAGCCAATTGATAAGGTTATGATCGACCGGATTAGTACGCCTACAGACATTCTTGAAAGGTGTAGAAAGGCAGAAATACCTGTTCAGAAAGTGCCGCGGGAAAAGCTCGACAAGTTTGGTACGAATCACCAGGGTGTGGCTGCTTTCAGAGCGCAGGTTGAATACACAGCGTTGGAAGATCTTGTCCCGCACTTATTTGATCAGGGCATTACACCTCTTTTTGTCCTTTTGGACAGGGTGACCGATGTAGGAAATTTTGGGGCTATTGGCCGATCTGCCGAGGTTTTAGGGGCAGATGGATTGATTTTTCCTGCACGCGAATCTGCCCAGCTTAATGCGGATGCTGTGAAAAGGTCCTCAGGGGCTCTTCTGAGAATTCCTTTGTGCAGGGTTCATGATTTGGTAACTGCCGTAAAGTTTTTGAAAAATAGCGGAATTACAGTTGTGGCGGCTGATGGAAAGGGAACGACTTCTATCCAATCTGTAGATTTTACCCGACCTGCCGCTATCATTATGGGCTCAGAAGGGCAGGGGATTGCCGGCGAGCTTCTTCGGATCGCCGATGAGATTGTTTTTATACCTCAGGCGGGAGAAATGGATTCGCTCAATGTTTCTGTTGCAGCGGGAATTATTTTATATGAAGCCCAAAGACAACGGTTGCCATCCATTTAGTAAGCAAGAGCCAATTTTGACCTAAAATTTTGGATTGAAATTGGGCTATGTTGTTCTCTTACAACCATCTTACATTCTTAATTTTAAACGTATTACATATTAAACAAAGCTTGAATACAGAGGTATATTTGCAATTTACTTTTGGTGGTCATATATCCATCAGTTAGACTCTCAATTTCCTTTAAAATACTCCACGGGTTGTATTCGTTATGAATCAATTCCATCACTAATTGGTTACCCTACTTATTTAGATTTTTATTTTAAAAAACATGATCTCAACCCTCTTTCAAAAATATTTCTTCTCTTTTGCACTCCTGATAGGCTCATCCTTGTGCATCATTTCCTGCAGCGGAGCTCAATCGGCACAGAAAACCGAAGCACTCCCTCAATCCCTGCTTTGGAAAATAGAACATGAAGACCTGGATCAGCCATCTTATCTTTTTGGTACAATCCATATGATCCCTAAAGAAGAATACTTCCTTCCCACCGGATTTGAAGAAGCTTTTGCAAAAACCACGGATGTAGTCTTTGAAATTGATCTGGACGATATGTCAGGAATCAGCTCCATGATGGGGATGTTGTCAAACCTTATGATGAATGATGGCATGACACTAAGCAAACTCTTAACTGAAGCAGAATATAAAGAGGTGGCTGATTACTTTGAAGACATGGGGCTTCCGATGTTCTTGTTGGGTAAAGTGAAACCAATGTTTCTTTCAATGCTTGCGGAGGTAAATATGGATCCCTCATCGCTCCAGTCAGAAAATATTGTTTCCTATGAAATGGAATTATACCAAAAAGCTCAGACCACTAAAAAAGAAGTTAGTGGCCTGGAAACTATGAAATATCAAATGTCATTATTTGATAGCATTCCCTACAAAGATCAGGCTATGATGTTATTAGAGGCAGTCCGTGGTACTAGTACAGAGAGTGACATGTTCGACGAAACCGTTGCGCTATACAAAACTCAAAACATTGAAGGTATGGTAGCGATGGTCGGAGAATCTGAAGCCGGTAAAGATTCAAATTTTGAGGACATACTCCTTAATAATAGGAATAGAAATTGGATTCCCGTCATGTCAGATATGATGAAGACAGAATCGGTTTTTTTTGCTGTAGGCGCGGGCCATTTAGCAGGCCCTTCGGGTGTTATTAACCTTCTCAAAAAACAAGGCTACAAACTCACTCCTGTTTCAGTACATAAAACACTTGCAGCCAAACAACGGGTTTGATTACATGTCGGATTTATAACGATTCGCCACAGTGATGACAAAATGTGGCAGTCTGAAGATGATCTGAGCTTCCACATTTTTTGCATTTAAGTATTATCCCTTCACGTGATTCCAAAACACGCGAAGTAATTTCAGCTGTTACGATTCCCGTAGGAATGGCAATAATACCATATCCAAGAATCATGACAATAGAGGCCAATACTTTTCCGAAATTCGTAACGGGTATTGTATCCCCATACCCAACGGTGGTCAGTGTAACTATAGCCCAGTAGATTCCCTCAGGAATGTTTTGAATATGCGGGTTGTATTGCTCTTCCACTATATACATTATTGCGCCCATCAGAACCGAGGCAATTAATACAAAACTGAGAAATACAATAATTTTGGTTTTGCTGGCGCGTAAGGCACTCGCAACTACAGAGCCTTCCCGAATAAAATGCCCCATTTGAAATATTCTAAAAATACGCAGGAGCCTGAGAATCCTGATGATTAACAGATGTCTTGAGGCTGTAAAAAAAATGCTGTAGTAGCTCGGAAGAATAGCCAATAGATCCACAATTCCAAAAAAGGAAGTAACATATTTCCATCGGTTCTTTGAAGCATAAATTCGAAGGATATATTCTATTGTAAAAATAATTGTAAATCCCCATTGCAGAAAAGTGAAAATTCTTGCATAGCGAAGACTAATCGATTTGACACTATCAAGAATAATAAAACCTATACTTAAAATAATGAGCCAAATGACAAGGATGTCAAAAAAATTACCGGTTTTTGTTTCCGTATGAAATATAATCCGGTTTAATTTTTCTCTGAGGCTGGGCATATTCTAAACAAGGCATTCGTGTTGCCTTGCTGCAAGTTATAATTTCCCTTTTAGATAATATCCCGTCACGGATTCCTTACATTTTGCAACTACTTCTGGTGTCCCTTGGCAAACCAAGTGTCCGCCCTCATCACCACCTCCCGGCCCCAGATCGATAACCCAATCAGCAGTTTTGATGACTTCAAGGTTATGTTCGATGATAACCACTGTATGCCCTTTTTCCACCAATGCATTGATGGCTTTCAGTAAAATATTAATATCATGAAAATGAAGTCCTGTCGTAGGCTCATCGAAAATAAACAACAAATGCCGGTCATCTCTTTCTCTGGCCAGAAATGAAGCAAGTTTTACACGCTGCGCTTCACCACCTGAAAGTGTGCTGGATGCTTGGCCCAGTTTGATATACCCCAGCCCTACATCCTGAAGTGGCTGAAGTTTTTCCGCTATCTCTTTTTCCTCATTAAAAAATTCAACGGCTTCATCTACACTAAGGTCGAGGATATCATAAATATTTTTCCCTTTATATTTTATCTCGAGAATTGGTTTTTGGAATCGTTTACCCCCGCATTCATCACATACCAGTTTTACATCCGCAAGGAATTGCATTTCCACGATGATTTCACCATCCCCTTTACAGGTCTCGCATCGTCCACCTTCTACATTAAATGAAAAATGTTTGGGCTTGAAGCCATTCACTTTCGCAAGGTGCTGATCAGTCATCAACTTACGAATCGAATCATAAGCTTTGATGTAGGTGATCGGATTGGAACGTGAACTTCTACCCAAAGCCTGCTGACCAATAACCTCTATTGCATCAATGAGCTTGAAGTCTCCTGTGATGGATTTTAATAAGCTTGAATTGGATCCCGATGTAAAGCCAAGAAGATTGGATAATGCAGGTTCCAGTATATGCCGGATCAATGTTGTTTTGCCGGAGCCACTTACTCCCGTGACCACTGTCATACTATAAAGTGGGATCTGGGCATCAACATTCCTTAAATTATGAAGCCGCGCCCCATTGATAAATAATTTGTTGGGAGATGTGCGTCGTTTCTTGGGTGTAGGTACTTTCCGGGTTCCGGTAAGATATTGATGTGTAAGACTTGTCTTGTCAGCTGTCCCATTTTCAATAAAATCCAGGTAGGGACCCTGATATACAATCTCTCCTCCATGTACGCCTGCCGCAGGCCCTACATCAATTATGTAATCCGCTTCACGAATAATTTCCTCTTCATGTTCGACCACGACTACTGTATTACCAAGATCTCTGAGTTCGTGCAATACATGCAGCAACTGTCCGGTGTCTTTTGGATGCAGACCAATACTGGGCTCGTCAAGTATATACAACGAGCTTGTCAAATTGCTTCCAAGATTTCGAGTCAAATGAATTCGTTGAGTCTCTCCTCCACTCAATGTGGATGAGATTCTTTCTAAATGCAGATATCCCAAACCTACGTTACTCATTGTCCGAAGGCGGTTTCGAATTTCAAGAAGAATTCGTGCGGCAGTCATTTCCTCATAGTCCGTAAGTTTGATTTCATCAAAAAAAGTTTTGAGATCACGAACCGACATATCCGCAAATTCAGGCAGTGATTTTCCACTGACTTTGACATAAGTTGCTTCGGGCCTTAATCTGCCTCCCCCACAATCCGTACAAATGGTCCGTCCACGGTATCGTGCTAATGCCACCCGGTTTTGGATTTTATAACTTCCTTGCTCCAGTTCTTTAAAATAACTCCTGATTCCTCTTATATCCCCCATTCCCTCCCATAGGAGTTTCCGCTCATTTTTAGCAAGGTCCATGTAGGGGCGATGTATAGGGAAACCATCCTTGCTAGCCCTTTTAATAAAATCCAGTTTCCACAAGCTGGTTTTTTCTCCATGCCATGCAGCAACGGCTCCTTCATAAACACTCAAAGACTGGTCGGGGATTACTTTATCCTCATCAATCCCGATAATTCTTCCAAAACCTTCACATCGGGGGCATGCTCCGACCGGATTATTATAGTTAAATAATTTAGGTTCTGGCTCTATGAAAGTAAGGCCGTCGAGTTCAAATCGGTTATTAAAGTCTATCGTTTCCTCGCCATCAATTTGTACAAAACAATCTCCTTCCGCCTCATAGAAGGCAGTTTGGACACTATCCGCAACTCTTTTTTGCAAATCAATATCCTGAGCTACGGGAAATCTGTCCACCACAAGACTGATCTCACCTTTTTTTAGGTCAACAGCCTTTTGTTTGATGACAGCTTTATACTCAGTAAGGAAGTCTTCAATTCGAAGCGTCTCACCTTTCCATTGAATTCGATTGTAACCTTTTTGAAGCAAAAGTTGGCATTCCTTTTCAATAGATCTCTTCTCGTCGCGGATTTGTAAAGGGGCTATGACCATGACCCGGGTATCCAAAGGGAACTTGAAAATATAATTGACAACGTCTGTAACTGTATGTTTTTTTACTTTCTCTCCGGAAACAGGACTTATGGTTTGACCGACACGTGCGAACAAAAGTCTCAGATAATCATAGATCTCGGTCATCGAACCGACGGTACTTCGGGCATTTCCGCCACTTACACGCTGTTCAATAGCAATAGCTGGACAAATTCCCCGGATATGGTCCACATCGGGTTTTTTCATCCGGTTTAAGAATTGACGGGCATATGAGCTAAGGCTCTCAACATACCTTCGCTGTCCTTCAGCATAGAGCGTATCCATGATGAGGGAAGACTTCCCCGATCCCGAGAGTCCGGTGACGACAACCAAATGGTTTTTCGGGATAGAAACACTGACGTTTTTCAGGTTGTTGCTCCGGGCACCTATGATTTCAATTTGCTTCTTGGAACGGGTATTTTTGGGTTCAGGTAAAGGAATAGATTTGGACTTTCCCGGCATAATGATCTATTTGGCGCAGTTTTTGTTCATCCGATAACAGGATTGCCTAAAGATTAGTTTGCCAGGCAGCAAACTGATAAGGGCACTCGTTAAAATCATGTTAAAGAATTCAATCAACTATAATTTATTTGGTACAAAGATCGGAATTCTCTTAGCTTAGCAGGGAATTTATCAATTCAACCCAATTTTTTCTAGCCTATAGTACTACTCTACACTGTTTTTTAAGACAAGGATTTGAATCCAGATCCGCCTTATTCATAACTGTAAAAACGTGTAGTATGCAAGTGCAATCTCTCAATGACCAACAATTAATTGACTTCTACCTGGCCGGAGACGAGGCCGCATTTTCCACTTTGCTTTATCGCCATAAGGCAAAAATTTATTCATCGATCTACATGTTCACAAAAGATCGGGAGCTTGCCGATGACTTGTTTCAGGACGTGTTTATCAAGATCATCGATACGCTCCGAAAAGGGAAATACAATCACGAAGGCAAATTCCTGCAATGGGCACTGAGGATATCCTACAATATGTGTGTAGATCAATTCAGACGGTCCAAACGCCGTACGAAAGTTTCTGCAACTGAAACCTTTGACATCTTCGACGTTTTGGAAAGTGAAGATCCGAACAAAGAGATGAGTATGATGCGAGATCAGACCCATGACCGTGTCAGGACGTTGGTTGATTTACTTCCAGGCGAACAACGTGAAGTCGTTATTCTCCGTCATTATGCAGATATGTCTTTTAAAGAAATTGCATGCCTCACAGATGTGAGTATTAATACAGCTCTTGGTCGTATGCGTTATGCCCTGATCAACATTCGTAAGTTGATCGAAGAAAAAGAATTAGTGATCTGAGTTTCCAGAATAAGAAATTGATCAGGGAGCGAGTCGGGCAATTGTCCAGTTCGCTCCTTTTTCATTTAGGATATATTGGATCCTGTCATGTAAGCGATCTCTACGTCCCTGCCAGAACTCTATCAAATGAGGTATTACCAGATAACCTCCCCAGTGAGCGGGACAGGGTAATGGATCTACATTTTCAAACCGAGTTGATACTTTTTCAACTTCCTCTTCGATCAACCTCCGATCCTGTATAATCTTGCTTTGTGGAGACGCCCAGGCTGCTATCTGACTACCTCTTGGGCGTGATTGGAAATAATCTTGTGAGGCTTCCAAAGAAATCTTTTCAACAGCTCCCTCTATTCTTACTTGCCTCTCAAGTTCTTTCCATAGAAAAACTAGAGCTACTCGTGGATTGAATTCCATATCCTGCGCTTTGTGACTATCGTAGTTACTAAAAAATCTAAATCCATCTTCAGACGCACCTTTTAATAAAATGATTCGTGCACTTGGTTGTCCATCGACATTTACAGTTGCCAGCGTCATAGCATTAGGTTCGGTTATCTCTGAATCAATTGCTTCATCCCACCATTTATAAAACACATCCATGGGGTCGGGAAATATATCCCTTTCATCAAGTTTTCCTTGTTGATAAGATTGTCTTATGGATTCCAGGTTTCTCAATTTTTACGAAGATT
>JAYUXX010000394.1:0-3374 GCA_043752765.1 Saprospiraceae bacterium
AGTGATGAATTATTGGCTGAACGAGGAAGGGAATTATATTGGGAAGGCTGGAGAAGGCAGGATCTGATTCGCTTTGGCAAATATCTTGAGCCATGGCAGCTTAAAGAAGCTTCGGGTCCGGAAAGACTTTTATTCCCTATACCGGCAATAGCTTTATCTGTCAATCCTAATCTGGAACAAAATCCGGGTTATTAGTCACTGTCTCGGTATATTAAATTACTTGCCGAGCCTCATATGACAGGATAAAGAGAGAGGCGATAAAATTAGAAGAGACGCGATTAAAATAGAAGAGACGCGATTAAAATAGAAGAGAGGCGATAAAATTAGAAGAGACGCGATTAATCGCGTCTCTTCTAATTTTATCTTAATTGAATCCCACTTTACTTGTTATCAGAATCCACTACCCTATTTATCTTTCCCTGATTTATGAAGAATATTTTGGCCACATTTTGTTTTCTTATAACCTTTTACGCTTGCTCAAAGCGTGCGAAGGATGGAGCTTTATTTGTAGCCATACCTTCTTCTCATTCCGGAATCGATTTTATAAATGAAGTGGTCAATACGGATGAGCTGAATATTTTCAACTATCGTAACTTTTACAATGGTGGAGGAGCGGGAATAGGAGATATCAATAATGATGGACTCGCTGATGTTTTTTTAACAGGTAATACTTCGGAAAATAAACTCTTTCTCAATAAAGGAAATTTCCAATTTGAAGATATCACCACCAAAGCTTCTATTCGCCGTAAGGCTAAATGGAGCACGGGTGTGGTCATGGTAGATGTCAACAGTGATGGCTGGCTTGATATATATGTTTGTAATGCAGGATATTTAACAGGAGATAATCAGGAAAATGAATTGTATATCAATAATCATGATCTGACGTTCACTGAGCAGGCAGCGAGTTATGGCCTCAATAATAATGGATACACGACACATGCCTCATTTTTTGATTTTGATCTGGATGGAGATCTTGATGCCTATATAGTAAATAACTCTTTCATTCCGGTGAATACGCTCAATCTTAGTGATCGCCGTGACCTTCCCGCAGATCAATGGCCGGTGAAAGATTTTCTTAAAAAAGGGGGTGATCAATTTCTCCGAAATGATAATGGTCATTTCACAGACATAACACGTGAGGCCGGTATCTACAATAGCCTGATTGGATTCGGACTTGGGGTGACCGTTGGTGATGTCAACCAGGATAGATGGCCCGATCTTTACATTTCGAATGATTTTTACGAGCGCGATTATCTCTATATTAATAATAAGGATGGGACATTCAGCGAAGAAATCATGAAACGTACTGACCATATTAGCCTTTCCTCAATGGGGGCAGATATAGCGGATCTAAATAATGACGGATATCCTGAAATATTTGTCACCGATATGCTACCGAATGAAGATTATAGGCTTCGCTCAACATCATCCTTTGAAAGTTATTCAACCTATGCTTTGAAACAACAAAGAAATTTTCATCATCAGTATATGCAAAATACCCTACAGGTGAATCGGGGGGATGGCACTTTTGCAGAAGTAGGAAACTATGCGGGTGTATCCGCCTCGGATTGGAGTTGGGGAGCATTACTTTTTGATATGGATCTGGATGGACTCAAAGACATATACGTCTGCAATGGCATCCTGCATGATGTCACTGATCAGGATTTCATTGATTTTTTTGCCGATGCGCTAATCCAGAAAATGGCCATTACCGGAAAAAAAGAAGAAATAGAAAATATTCTAAATAAAATGCCCTCCCATCCAAATCCCAATAAAATTTTTCGGAATAAAGGAGAATTAAAATTTGAGGATGTTACTACTGCCTGGAGTGCCGCTACCCCGTCATTCTCTAACGGTGCCGCCTATGGTGATCTGGATAATGACGGAGATCTTGATCTTATAGTGAATAATATCAACCAGGAGGCCTTTGTACTGAAGAATAATCAACGAGCCTCAAGTGATCATCATTATCTTTCTGTCAAACTTCGGAGTGCTACCCCCAATTCATTTGCCATAGGAGCCACTATTCGGGCTCATGCAGCGGGTAAGGCCTTCAGTACCGACATAATGCCATCCAGAGGGTTTCAGTCTTCTGTAGATTACGTTGCAATTATAGGATTAGGAACAATCAAGTCGATTGATTCACTCGAAATACTGTGGCCAGGCTTCAAAAGAACGTTGATCGTGTCACCACCGTTAGATACAATGCTTGTCGTACATGATTCTTCCAGTCTCGAAATCATAAATCAAAACCCCGTTTTGCAGAAGCCCACATTATTGATCGAAGTACCAAGTTCATTTTTATCTCACAAGGAGGATGGTTTTATTGATTTTTATTCCGAAGGTCTGTTGATTCATAAATTATCAAATGAAGGACCAGCATACTCACGCGGTGACATCAACGGAGATAAATTTGATGATGTCATCATTGGAGGAGGTGCAGGACAAGAAACTATGGTATATCATGGCAGTTCGACGGGTTGGGCTTTGGTGAAATCCACAGGGCTGGAAAATGAAGCAGATTTTGAAGATGTTGTATCTGTTCTGCATGATCTGGATGGTGATGGTGATAAAGATCTTGTGATTGGTTCTGGTGGAAACAATCACCCACCTCAATCCCGTAATATGCAGGATAGAGTATATCTGAATGATGGGAAAGGAAAGTTTACTCTCTCACCCAACGCTCTACCACCGAATGGATATAATACCTCCAGTATTGGAGTCGATGACATTGACCTTGATGGCGATCCCGATCTCATTATATGCAGTCGCAGTATCCCAGGCAATTACGGCCCACCACCACCTAGTTATATCTATGTAAATAATGGAAGGGCTGTTTTTAAAAATGCTACTGACGAAGTGGCTCCTGAGTTTACTTATGCAGGTATGCTAACTGATATACAAATCACTAACATAATGGGCGACAGCAGGCCGGAATGGATCATCACACGGGAATGGGGCGCTCCCATGATTTTTGGATTTCAGGAGGGTCGTTATATACCCCTGAAAACTAATCTTTCACACTACCCGGGATGGTGGTTTACGGTTTCAACGGCTGATCTTGATCAGGATGGAGACCAGGATCTGATTTTGGGAAACAGAGGTGAAAACTTTTATTTTTCCGGTCAGACTTCCGACCAGTTCAAACTATGGATAAGTGATTTCGATCTAAACGGTACCGTAGAGAATATTGTGACCCGCACTATTCAGGGTAAAGACATTCCTGTTCCTTTGAAAAAAGAACTTACAGAACAATTACCCCTTCTCAAAAAAGCAAATCTTAAACATAAAGATTATGCCCGGAATACATTACAGGATCTGATACCTGCCGAACAACTCAAAAAGGCATTCGTATTAAATTCATTGTTTCACTC
>JAYUXX010000395.1:0-3365 GCA_043752765.1 Saprospiraceae bacterium
CAAGATAGTCGACAACCATGCGGGGCTTGCCATAATTTCCAACATCAGCAATCCGTACCCATAAACATTCATCTATTTTAGCTACCGGAGATGCTGAAACCTCAAAATGATGGAATCGTCCATAGATTATTTGATGTGACAAGAGTTGTTTGTACACGGACTTATCGGCATCTACGTACCTGTGATTGGATTGGCCGGTTAAGTCAGAAACATAAGCAGACAATTGTTTTTGATCGGGAGACCGCATAGATTTTTTTTCCAGGAAGGGAAACGAGAAAAGACCCCTCCAGATATCTTTTTCATCGTTCCGTCTCATCAGGATTCTCCCGCGCGAATGAATAACTATAAAATGAAAATAGCGCTGTACAAGTTCTTTTTTCTTTGTGCGCACCGGAATTGTAGCAACAAGATTGTGTTGATATGCAAAACATTTTTTAGAAAGAGGGCAGTTATCACAAAGCGGTTTTGGCTTGCATATTAAAGCACCAAAATTCATAATGGACTGGTTGAAAAGAGCAGGCTCAACACCCCTCATAAATCCGGAAGTTATTGTTTGAATTCTATCATGCGTTTTGGGTTCGTCAATTGAATCAGAAATTCCAACAAAACGCGAGACGACCCGTTTCACATTTCCATCCACAACCGCATAAGGTAGTCCGAACGCAAAGGAAGAAATGGCTGCGGCAGAATAAGGACCCACACCGGGCAGAGCCAAAAGCCCCGCATATGAATCCGGAAATTGGCCTGCAATTTGATGCACAATATAGTTGGCTGCTTTGTGGAGGTTTCTTGCACGTGTATAATATCCAAGTCCTTCCCATGAGCGCATGACATCATCAAGGGACGCAGACGCCAGATCCTGCACAGTTGGATATTTTGAAATAAAACGAAGGTAATATGCGCTTCCCTGCACAACACGGGTTTGTTGCATTATGATTTCTGAAAGCCAGATAAAATAGGGGTTACGAAGACCATCTGACCAAGGAAGAGGGCGAGGATTTTCCTTATGCCATACGAGAAGAATGCGGCTGAAAAAATTTGGCATACCGCAAAGCTAACAGGCAATATGAATGGGGATTAATACAACAGGTACAAATAAAAAAGCCGGCTTTGGGAAACCGGCTTTTCAATATTAGTTAAAGGGTATAATCGTTATGGGCGTATTGCCTGATATCTTCTTTCAATCATTTGTTTCAATTCTTTGCGAGCGAAAAAGATTCTGCTTTTAACAGTTCCCAGAGGAAGTGTAAGCGTTTCAGCGATTTCCTGATATTTGTGTCCGAGATAATGCATTTCAAATGGAACTCTCAATGATTCATCAAGGCTTTCTACCATTGAACCTAACTCGTTCATCATAATATTTGATTCTGCACTATTCCGAATAGATGCAGTTCCGCTATTGATATAAAACAGATTTTCGGTTGAATCGATAATCGTGCGGGTTTTGACATTCTTACGATAGTTATTAATAAAGATGTTTTTCATGATGGTCAGTAACCATGCTTTAAGGTTAGTGCCGGGAATAAATTTATCCACATTACTAATGGCGCGAAAAGCGGTTTCCTGATAAAGGTCCTTCGCCTCTTCACTGTTTTTTGTCAACTTATAAGCGAAAGTGTGAAGAGGGACACTAAGACTTGACAGTTGTTGGTTGAAATCTGCGGTAGACATGATGGTTAAAATTTTGTTTAGTCAAAACTATGGAATACATCAACAAATCGCAAAACACTTAAACAAAAGATCACTTTTTAACTCCAGTTTTAACTGGTAAAAATGAAAAACACGATACAAAGTCCTTTTAATCAATTCATAACTATAAACTATTGTTTTCAATTAAAACTGAAACCAATGAAAATCATTAAGGGAAACCCCTGAAAATAAATTTAGGCTATCAGGGTCTTTGTTGATGTTTCCGATCTTTCAAAATTTTGCCGTTTTCCTTCGAGTCCGGCAAGAAAATGGATGCGATGTTGCCTATCTTCCTTTCGGGGTTAAAATTAATTAACGATTCTTCAATTGCTATTACACAATTCCGAGTCATTGTTATAAACAGTCCCCTTTTTTCATTTTTTTCTGGAAGTTTAATACAATTCAAAACAGGTGTTACACAATCTCAATTTGTTGATCTTTGAGAGATATTTAATTTGGAAAAAAAAGATCAAAATCGAAACAATCTAATGATTAGTGTTGCCATAATTGCCGGTGGACCTTCCGCAGAGAGGGGCGTTTCTTTAAAAAGCGCCAAAACGATATCCAATTATCTGTCTAGGGACAAGTATTCAGTTACGACAATAGATATAACAAGCGCTGGCTGGGTAGACATAGAATCAGGTAATAAAATCGATCTGAATCACTTTTGTCTGATTGATAATAAGGGTGTTGCAGGGCGTCAATTTGATTTTGCCTTTATCATTATACACGGAACCCCGGCAGAGGATGGTAAGCTCCAGGGTTATTTTGAAATGATGAAAATTCCGCACAGCGCTTGTGGTGTTCTGGCGAGCGCAATCACATTTAATAAACAAGTGTGCAAAGATTATCTGAGGCCATTTGATATACCTATGGCGGAAAGTATGATTGTTAATAACAGAGTGGCTCGTGAGGATGTAGAAATAAGAAACATACACCTTCCGCTATTTGTCAAGCCAAATAACAATGGATCAAGTTATGGAGTGACAAAAGTGAAAGATTGGAAGGATCTGGAAGGAGCCATCACTAATGCATTGCAATATGATCATGAAGTGATGATCGAACGAGCATTGGTGGGGCCCGAATATTCGTGTGGTGTCGTAAGGGAAGGCTCTACGTATCATGTTTTTCCGGTAACAGAAATTATTCCGGAAGGAGAGTTCTTTGATTTTGCTGCTAAATACGAGGGCCATAGCCAGGAGATCACACCTGCACGAATAGATGAAACGCTTGCAACACAATGTCAGGAGAGATCACGTCTACTCTATAAAACATTTAATTGCCGGGGTATGGTTCGTTTCGATTATATCCTTGAGAACGGCATCTTTTTTCTTCTCGAAGCGAACACCACACCAGGTATGTCTGAGGCTTCAATCATTCCACAACAAGCGGTTGCGTATGGTTGGTCCATTAGCAAGCTATTGGATATTGTAGTTTCTGATTGTATGGCCAATCCATACTAAAGGCTACCCGCGTTCAACAAAAATTTAGGCTGACTAAAACCTCAAAGATCCTCCAATATTGATTTGACGGTCATCCTCTCCTATCATATATCCCAGACGAAATGCAGTGAAGCCAAGGGGCACCAAGTATATGCCACCACCAAACGCAGTATGCCATTGTTTATCAGTCACCTCATCGTCACCCTCAAACCAAACCCGGCCATAATCGAAGGA
>JAYUXX010000396.1:0-3354 GCA_043752765.1 Saprospiraceae bacterium
ATTTTGGTTCGTTTCGCGCCAAAACTGACTCCTGCCTGAACAAACTTAAGTCTAAACAGCCACTTGTCACCTCAAATGTTAACAAACCGAGAATCGCTGTTAAAGTTATGACTATTTTTCAAGACCACAAGCAGGTCATCAATGACGTAAATGAAAAATTAATGGCTGGCTTACCACCTCTTATGCTTGACACCGAAATCGTTTTGGTTAGTCAAACATATGCAGCCACAATCCAAGCAATCTTAAATTTTGGAGAAGCGGAGCTAAATTTTCGAAAAGGAGAAAGATTTGAGACCTTAGGATTGTCCGAAAACGTAGTTGCCTACAGTAGAGAGCAACTGACCGAATTAAATACAAGAGGTATTGTAATGCTTGATAAGGCGATTGAAGCTTTTGACGAATTCATTAATTCTAATGAATTTAGCAATGAACCAGTTTTAGGAGGAGCTTTTGATGTTGAAAAATTAAAGGTTAAAGAAATTTTAGCGCAATCTCATCTGAAAGTTACAGATGTAGTTAAATTAAATAATGCATTGAACGAGGTTCTTAGTGTTATTGCCAACGGAGGGGAATTAGGTGTCATCAATTTCATAAAAGGAAAACTTTCTGAATTAAAAGATGTCAGACTCTCACCAAGCCGTGGGACAGAAGAAAATATTCCAGTATGGAAGATAATTGCTGCCTTGATTTTGCTCGGAATTATGTCATATAAGATATTAAGGTGCATACGGAGAAATAAATGTTGCAGAGCCAACATGACAGAAAATGTTATCATTGGTATATTAGCCGTTGCTATTTCACTTTGTTAACTCACATCTGCCATGATACCGAAATTAAATAAAGTAAAAGCCTGTATTGGCTTACTAATCATGTTCGCAGGCACTCTTCAAAGTTGCTTAATTTCATCTCAGATTGTTGAAGTCAATACTTCTGAACAAAAAGTATTGATTTTAAGTAGTAATTCAACAATCTCTAACAACTATGAAGAAGTTATGCATATCGAACTTACAGGAAGTGTCTTTACATCAAGGAAAAAGCTGAAAAACAAATTGATTAATAAAGCTGTTGAAAAAAAATGTGATGCAGTAATTGACACAAAGTTTAAAAATATCTTTATTTGGCCACATGTTTCTGGAATAGGAATTCGTTTCAAAAAATGACGGCTCCACAACCATTGAATAATAAATCTGTCAGGCATTGAGATGTCTGGCAGATTTTTTTTGCAAGAATGAAAAAAAGGAGATGCCACCAACAACGCACTCCCGACCATGCCGCCCAAGCCCAACCCGCAAGCCCAACGCAGGGCGGCACGGACGGGAGTGCCCACGTTCAGTGCAAGATCAAATACATAATGATAACAAAAGACCATCTCGAAAATGGCTCGAAAACGACAGAACAACGGTATTCCAACTTTTGATGACTTTCTAAAACCTGTTGTTCAAGCGTTACTGGAACTTGGAGGTTCAGGCACGAATGAAGAAATAAACGAGAGAGTTTTCCAAATTGGTAATATTTCTGAAGAAGTATTGTCCATACCACACAATGATGAAGGATCAATTGGTGAGGTTGATTACAGAATTGGTTGGACGAAGACATACCTGAAAAAGTTTGGCTTGTTGGAGAACTCATCAAGAGGGGTTTGGGCTTTGGCTCGTCCTGATATCAAAATAGCCGATATAAATCCTGAATTGATTGTAAAAACTGTTCGCGAAAATGAGCGAAAAAAGAAACTGGAGCAAAGTCCACAAATAGCAGATGCTTCTGATCTAATGGAAGTTGAAGATGCTATTGAAACTGAGGAAGAGTGGCGGGAAGCACTTCTAAATATACTGTACGGAATTTCTCCAGCAGCTTTTGAACGGTTGTCACAGCGTATTCTACGCGAAAGCGGGTTTTCGCAAGTTGAAGTGACGGGAAAGTCAGGTGATGGGGGGATAGACGGCAAAGGCATTGTCAGGATAAGCGGCTTTTTAAGTTTCCACGTGATTTTTCAATGTAAAAGGTACAAAGGCTCTGTAACACCCAGCCAA
Source organism: Saprospiraceae bacterium (assembly GCA_043752765.1). Classification (GTDB taxonomy): domain Bacteria; phylum Bacteroidota; class Bacteroidia; order Chitinophagales; family Saprospiraceae; genus Opimibacter. Next base: position 2,031 of record JAYUXX010000396.1, read on the forward strand.
ATACGTGATTTTCGTGGAGCAATGCAAGGAAGAGCAGATAAAGGATTGTTTATCACAACAGGTACATTTACCAGAGAGGCAATAAAGGAAGCAACGAGGGACGGCGCACCCCCAATTGACTTGATTGATGGCGAGCAACTGTGCGAAAAACTCAAAGAATTAAAGCTCGGTATAGAAACACAATTGGTTGAATTAGTGCAAGTTAAAAAAGATTGGTTTGTTAATTTATGACTTTACAGGCGATTAAAACCTAGGAAAATTGTATATTTGTATCATGGAGCAAGTGATACACTATCACCTAGACATTGAAATTGACCGACTCACAAATAGCGTCCGAAACACTATCTCCGGAGATAGTTTTACCACTGAAGTATTCGAGATAGGCAGTACCGAGGTGAAAACCATCACGAAGACAAAGGGCTGGAAGTTTGACTGGAAATCGGAAGTCAAAGAAATAGATCGGAAGGTGTACAAACTAACGATAAAAGATAATCCGAATATCATACAAGGACTTGCGAGTATCAGCGATTATGGTGACCATTTTTACCTGCATCTGGTGGAAAGTGCGCCTTTCAATCTTGGCAAAGGCAAACTATATGAAGGCGTTCCCGGCAATTTATTTGCGTTTACGTGTAAACTTTCTTGGGACATGGGATATGAAGGATTTGTCGCATTTCAATCCAAAACAAGACTGATCGAACATTATGAAGCAACGCTAGGTGCCACGCATGTTGGAGGACACAAAATGATAATCTTTCCTCCTTCTGCGCTAAAACTTATCAAACAATACTTTCAAACATAACGACATGGGATATATAAAAGAGCCAGTTGGCGTGGATTTAAACATCGGGCCTATGCCGTTGTCGGACAAAGAACGACAAGCCGTAAGTGCTATTATTGCTCAATACAAAACCACAGGTGAAGTGCCAACAGTATTGAGCAAAACGAAAGTGACAAGAAAGAAAAAACGTTCGTCTTCAATTGCCAATGACCGGGCGAGCACCGGGAAGTACAAATTAAATAAAAAGACCATACCTGCTTAAGAATCAGATAAATTATAAAGCACTGAACATTGCATGGGCGGAAAGTCGCGCTATACGCGCACTCTTCGCCCTTGCTCACGTTCGCACCAACAATAGGGGGAATTTGATTGGGCGCTGCTTTTGGCGCGGCCCCACATTTGCTTGGCATCGGTTAGGCTTTCAGGGCAGTCGGAAAGGGAAGCGCAACAGCTTGGCCACGTAGACTTTTCTCAGTCCCGGCTCGGCCGCTCGAGCGACTGCCCTTTCGCCGCGAGATCCGTTGCACTGCTTGGCCACGTAAA
>JAYUXX010000397.1:0-18311 GCA_043752765.1 Saprospiraceae bacterium
GGAGCGATCATGACGCCGATCTACCAAACCTCAACATATGTGCAGGATGCACCAGGCCAGCATAAAGGGTACGAATATGCCAGGACACAAAATCCTACACGTGATGCATTGCAAGCAAGTCTTGCAGCTCTAGAGGGTGGGAAACATGGAATCTGTTACAGCAGTGGACTTGCAGCAATGGATGCCGTCATCAAATTATTACAATCGGGTGACGATGTGTTGTGTGGAAATGATTTGTATGGAGGTTCATATCGCTTACTGACAAAAGTATATGGTCCGATGGGAATCAAGAGTCGGTACATCGATATGACCAATCTTGATTTGGTTCGCGAATCCATTCGTCCCGAAACTAAAATGATCTGGTTAGAAACACCAACAAATCCGACACTACAGATTCTGGACATACAAGCGATATGCGAAATCGCTCAACAACACTCCATTCCAGTTGCAGTGGATAATACATTTGCATCTCCTTATTTACAAACTCCATTAGCTCTTGGTGCAACGATCGTTCATCATTCAATTACCAAATATATAGCCGGACATAGTGATGTCATCATGGGCGGACTTATCGTCAATGATGATGCCATCGCAGAACGATTAAAATTTCTACAAAACGCAAGTGGCGCTGTACCTGGCCCACAGGATTGTTTTCTAACATTGCGCGGTATTAAAACACTTCATATCCGCATGGACCGAGCGTGTGAAAATGCGACGAGGTTAGCTCACTATCTCAATGAACATCCTAAGGTTGGGAAAGTAATGTTTCCCGGATTGAAAGATCATCCTCAACATGCACTTGCCGGTCGTCAGATGAATAATTATGGTGCGATGATTTCTTTTGATCTGAATGATGACAGCATCGAAGCTGCTAATCGCGTACTTGGCGGTACACATCTCTTTTCACTTGCTGAATCCTTAGGAGGAGTAGAATCACTTATTGGTCATCCGGCTACCATGACACATGCCTCCATTCCCCGCGAACAAAGACTTTCATCAGGCTTGACGGATTCCCTAATACGATTAAGTGTTGGGATTGAATCTTATGAAGATCTGCAGGCGGATTTGGAACAAGCTTTGAAATAAAGGCGGAAAGGGCAGAAGGGCGGAACAGGCAGAAGGGCTGAAGGACTGAAGGGCAGAAAAGGAATATTATGACACTCTGATTATCTTTTTCCGACTAATAATAAAATTGTAAATCATAGCTGATAGCTTTTTACAAAAATTAATTAAGTCTTTCCCTTTTTCATCATCAATGTATCCTTGGCTGATGGCTATGTACACTTGCGTACGAAGTTCACCGCATGATCCCTTTGCAATGAATAAATATCTTATAAACGATTTATTCGTATGCAATTCAAATCCCTCTGCAATATTTGAGGGTACAGCAACAGAGCTTCGTTGCATTTGATCACGTAGGCTGTAGTCCTTACATTGTTTTAAACTTGAATAAATTTCGTCGCATAATTTCATGCCTTCCTGCCAGATGATCAGGTCTTCAAAAGAATGGTATTTAGTTTCCATACTCTATATGTATCCTAAAAGGAAAACGTTACCCATTTAAGCTATTTAATTTAATTGTTTTTTCCTTTTCTGCCTTTTCTGCCTTTCTTCCATTCCGCCTTTAAAAGTTTCCCATAACTTCGTTAGGAAACTTCACCGTTTTATGTATCAATCCATCAAACAATGGTCAGTAGCTGACCAGCCGAGGGAGAAACTTCTTCATCTCGGATCAAAGTCTCTTTCAGAAGCCGAGCTGATAGCCATACTTATGCGTGTAGGTACCCGCAACAAATCTGCAGTGGATGTGGCAAAGGAACTCATGAATCAACATGAGAATAGTCTGGCTGCAGTTGCGAAACTTTCGATCCATGAGTTGATGAAAATTAAAGGCATAGGAGAAGCTAAAGCTGTATCAATCGCGGCAGCACTTGAGCTCGGAAGGAGAAGAGTAACTGAACACGCGATACAGAAAAATCAAATTTCCTCAAGCGTAGATGTCTATGATCTGATCCATCCACGGATGCGCGATCTGACACGCGAAGAATTCTGGATCCTTTTATTGGACAGGCGGTCAAAAGTGATTGCAATTGAAGAGATTCATATTGGAGGGATGTCTACCATGGTTGTAGATCCAAAGATTATTTTCCAAAAAGCCCTTGAACGCAAAGCCTCATCAGTGATCCTTTCGCATAACCATCCTTCAGGCTCTCCTTCTCCCTCAATAGAGGATATCCGGCTAACTGAAAAAGTAAAGCTCGCAGGTAACTATATTGATATTAAGGTCCTGGATCACATAATTATTGGGGAAGGAGCTTATTATAGTTTCGCCGACGAAGGGAAAATATGAGTTAAGGAAATAATAACATGGATTTCGCTTGCATTTATTTCTAGTAGTTTAGCCCAATAATTAGACATCACTTGACCGCGGATAGCTCCACTAAGAATAAAAATATAGACTGGAAAGTATTAAAACGCCTTCTGCGCTTGGCTTTCCCCTATAAGCAACTTCTGCTCCTGAGTGCTTTTCTTGCTATTATACTGGCACCCCTAAATACTGCGCAGCCCTATCTGGTAAATGTCATAGTGGATGATTACATCGTGTCTCCAAAACCTGAAGGCCTGGTAAAGATGAGCTTGCTGTTTGCCGGAATTCTAATTCTTACAGGCGTTTTGCAGTACGTATTTATTTACCTCACAAACCTGATCGGTCATAGTGTGATTCGTGATCTGAGAGTGAGGGTATTCAATAAGATCACAAGTCTCAAGCTTTCATACTTTGACAAGACCCCCATTGGAAATCTGACTACAAGAACGATCAATGACATCGAGACTATCAAAACGGTTTTTTCTGAAGGGGTCATCACGATCATAGCAGATTTACTGAGCATCGTCTTTGTGTTAGCGGTGATGTTTTATACCAGTCCAAAACTTACGCTTATTTGTTTGTCAACAATTCCTTTAATTCTCATTTCTACCTGGATATTTAAACAAAAGGTGAAAGTTTCTTATCAAAAAGTAAGAACTCAAATCGCCAGGCTAAATGCATTCTTACAAGAGAGAATCAGTGGAATGAATGTTGTACAAATCTTTAATGCAGAAGAACAAGAAAAACAAAAATTTAAAGAAATCAACAGAGACTACACCAAGGCTAACCTTGATTCCATTCTTTATTACGCTATTTTCTTTCCTGTTGTAGAAATTATTGCAGCACTTACACTAGGCATTATGGTTTGGTTAGGTGCCCGTAATGTGGTAGGGGGTTCGGTGACGATGGGTGAGTTGATTGCATTTCCACTTTACATAAATATGTTGTTTCGGCCTATGCGCTGGTTGGCAGATAAATTCAATACGCTTCAGATGGGCATGGTTGCCGGTGAACGGATCTTTAACATCCTGGACAGTGATGAAGTTATGACGGAAACAGCTGCACCCGCTTTGGGATCGCCTGATAAAAAAGGTCTTGTTGAGTTTGCCCATGTACACTTTTCATACGATGATGAGAATGATGTATTGAAGGATGTATCATTCGAAATTCCCGCGGGACAAACACTCGCGATCGTTGGAAGCACCGGGTCAGGTAAGAGCACGATCATCAATCTGCTGAATCGATTTTATGATATTCAGAAAGGTGCTATTCGAGTTGATGGGCAGGACATACGAGACTATGAGTTAGATGATCTCCGAAAACGGATTGCGATTGTACTGCAAGATGTTTTTCTTTTTTCAGGAACTGTGTGGGAAAATATTTCTCTGCGGAATAAAGAAATTCAACATGAACAGATTTTGGAGGCTTCGAAGGTGATTGGGGCGCATGCTTTTATTATGGCTATGCCAGGGGGATATGATTTCGTAATCTCTGAACGAGGTGGAAATCTTTCGATGGGTCAGCGCCAGCTAATTTCCTTCGTTAGGGCACTCGTATATGATCCGGAAATATTAATCCTGGATGAAGCCACATCATCTATTGATACAGAAACCGAAGGTATTATTCAGTATGCTATTGAGAAGCTGATTGACAAACGAACATCTATTATCATTGCTCACCGGTTGTCGACGATCAGGCATGCAAATCATATTTTAGTCCTTGAAAAAGGAAAAGTGGTAGAATATGGCAACCACGATGAACTTCTTCGGGTTGATTCTGGTAAATACAAGAAATTGTATGAAATGCAATTTAAAACCAAGAGTTTAGAACTCAAAGTGTAGAACTTATTTGATCAAAATAGATTTATATTATTGCGGTAAATTTTTTATTCTTTCACTATTCACTTTCACTCAATTATGAAGGGACAGGGATTTTCAATGAAGACGAACGGAATATTTGGATTCATCTTTCTTGTTTTATTATTGGTAGGATTATTTTTCATTGCCAAAGGCATATTTACAATCCTGGCCTATGCAGCCCCTGTATTGCTCATTGGTGCACTGATTATAAATTACAAGACAGTTATTAACTATTTCAAATTTATCCTCTCGCTTTTTAAGAGGAGTGCATTGACAGGTATCATTGCCATCCTGTTGAGCATCATAGGGTTTCCTGTATTAAGTGGTGTGTTGTTCGGAAAGGCTATCCTGGACCGCAAGGTTCGCCGCTTACGCGAAGCTCACCAGGCCCGTGAAGAAGGCGAGTTTGTGAATCATGAAGAGGTGGTTCGCCGGATGCCGGATGAAGAACTTGAACTCCCTTCATTCGAAAAACCTCAAATTCCGAAAAAAGACAATCGGTACGAAGACCTTTTTTAAGCAGAGAGTGCTTACCTTCTCATTATGGGATTACTCTTATCAGCAATCGTGCTGGCTGCAATGTATTTATCACTGCAACTTTACTATCTCTTTCAGTGGAGGAAAGTACCTGCTGTTGTGGTTCCTGAATCGTACACTCCTTCAACCGGTATTACCATTATTGTCGTAGCGAGGAATGAAGGTCTCACGATTGAATACTGCATACAGAGCTTACAAAGACAACACTACCCTACTGAGCTTTTTGAAATCATTGTGATCAACGACAGATCTACGGATGATACTTCCTTGATTGTAACCAGGTTGAAAAATGACCAACTGCAATTGTTTGAATTGGCTGAGTTTCCTGGATTTATTCATCCTCCTGCTTTTAAAAAATCAGGTATCGAGCTTGGCGTACATAAATCAAAGCACGAATTGATCGTTGTGACAGATGCAGATTGTACACATCATCCTGATTGGCTGCGTACGATATCATTTGTTCAACAACAAACCGGATCCGTTTTCCTTACAGCTCCTTTACAATTTTCGAATCATCTTAAGCTGCTGATGAAAATGCAACAGATGGAAGCGATGACACTTACAATCGTTTCTTGTGCGGGGATACGGAGTGGGTTACATGATATTGCAAACGGTGCAAATATGGCCTTTTCCAAAAATGCATTTGTGGCTGCAGGCGGATATCAGGGTAATTACGAATATGCATCAGGTGATGATATGTTCCTTGTGGAAAAGATGCGTGCCAATTTTCCGACCGGAATCACTTTCATCAAATCAAAAACGGCGTTCGTTTACACTAGTCTAAAAACCAATTGGAATTCCCTCATTCAACAACGTGTAAGATGGGCCGGTAAAAATAAAGGCCTAAAGAGTCCTGTTATAAATTTGATCTGGGTACTCGTGGGAATTTATCATATAGCAATAATTCTATTATTTGCATTCTCATTATATAATCCAATTCTATGGATCCCCTTTTTCATTTTGCTAGTCACAAAATGGATATCGGATTATGTCGTACTACATGCGGCTGCTTTGTTCTTTGATAAACAACCTCTTTTACAATCCTTTATTCCCCTTCAGATTATCTATTTGGTGTATGTTATAAGACTTGGTTGGAATATTTTGCTGCGCAGGAAATCAGATTGGAGTTGAAAACTAGAAGGTAGAAATTAGAAATGTGAAGCGTGAAGCGTGAGGCGTGAAATTGGAAATTGGAAATTGGAAATTGGAAATTGCATGTCAAACTAAACTTCTAAACTTTCTAAACTCACAAGACAATGCAGAAAGCAACTCGCCGGGGCATAAATATCTCCAATTTATAATCTTGAGGCTTAAGGCAGAAACATCTGCAAAATGATAGTCCTTAGGAGGTATGTGGCTGTTAAAATTACCTTTGTGAGATAAATCACCTCAATCATATATTATGAGTCTACTGGTCGTTGGCACGGTTGCCTTTGATGATATTCAAACCCCGTTTGGACGGGCAGAAAAAATAGTAGGTGGGGCTGCAACCTATATTGCCTGGGCAGCTTCGTATTTCACTGATAGTATCCGGATGGTATCGATCATTGGGGATGATTTTCCGGCAAGTGAATTGGAAGATCTGAGAGAAAGAAATGTGGACACTTCAGGCATCAAGATTGTCGAAGGTGGTAAATCATTTTTTTGGGCCGGACTGTATCACAACAATCTCAATCATCGCGATACACTGATTACAGATCTTAACGTTCTGGCTGACTTTGATCCTGTGTTACCGGAACACTACCGGGATAGTGAATATGTAATGCTTGGAAACCTCACACCTTCGATTCAGCTCAGTGTGATCAACCAAATGACGCAGCGTCCGAAAATCGTTGCGCTTGATACAATGAATTATTGGATGGATAGTGCTTTAGATGAATTGAAGAACGTCTTATCGCATATTGATCTTTTGATTATCAATGAAGATGAAGCCAGACAATTGTCCGGTCAATATTCATTACTCAGAGCCAATGAAATCATTTGCGAAATGGGCCCGAAATATCTAGTCATCAAAAAAGGAGAGCACGGCGCTCTGCTTTTTGGAGAAGACCAGGTTTTCTTTTCACCTGCATTACTGCTTACTGAGGTACAGGATCCGACAGGTGCGGGTGATACATTTGCGGGTGGACTGATGGGTTATCTGGCCGGGAATGAAGAACTGAATTTTGAGGTGTTGAAACAGGCCATTATTTGCGGATCCGCAATGGCATCTTTTTGTGTGGAGAAATTTGGCACCGAAGCTCTACGGACTATAACGTCCCAACAATTGATGGAGAGACTTGAGAAGTTTTCGATGATGATGCAATTCCAAGTGCCCGGCTTGCGGAATACCTGAACTAAAAGGTAAGTCTGAAGTTTTTGTAATAAATCCAGATCATGAGGATTATAATCAAGAGGAGGAGTAAGATAAACTTTAAAAAACAACCTCCTTTGCGTCCGAAATTTTGGCTTTCCATCTGTATTTGCTAGTAAATCGCGACCAAGATAGCCATTATTACAATTTCGGTGCCTGATGTAGTTCCCTTATGTTTTCACGAATGGTTTACCAAAAGAATACGTCGTGAACCCATCCTCTATCCATGAGAGCCATAAACCCGAGTCTCTTTTAGTTTTTGACCTCCTTTGAAAATTCCGGTGTGATGCCCATATTTGCCCAAGTGAAAGCGTAAATATCCCTTTGTAATTCAATCTGTTGCGTAGTCGATACTGAGCCATGGCCCGCCTTGGTCTGAATCCGGATCAAAACCGGTGCATCACCTGCCTGAGCCTCCTGTAGTCTGGCCGCATATTTAAATGAATGCGCAGGCACTACCCTATCATCATGATCGGCAGTGGTAATCAGAGTCGCCGGATATGTAGTTCCATCCTTAAGTGCATGAACAGGACTGTACGTTTTGAGGTACTCAAACATTTCCTTTGAATCCTCCGCTGTACCATAATCGGCTGACCAACCTGCACCGGCAGTAAAGGTGTGATAGCGCAGCATATCCATAACCCCCACCGCAGGAAGGGCTACTTTCATCAGGTCAGGTCGTTGAGCCATTGTTGCTCCAACGAGAAGCCCACCATTTGAACCACCCGAAATAGCGAGATAGTCAGACGAGGTATATTTTTCTTTGATGAGATATTCGGCAGCTCCAATGAAGTCATCAAACACATTTTGTTTTTTCATTTTCGTACCCGCCAGGTGCCATTCTTCGCCATACTCACCCCCACCCCGAAGATTGGGCTGAGCATAGATTCCTCCTTGTTCAAGCCAGGCAACCCGGAATGCACTGAAGGATGGAGTAAGACTTACATTGAACCCACCGTAAGCATATAGCATTGTTGGGTTTTTCCCGTCGAGTTGAATTCCTTTTTTATGCACAATGAACATGGGAACCTTCGTACCATCTTTGCTCGTATAGAAAATTTGTTTCGTTTCGTATGCGTTCGGATCAAAATCAACTTTAGGCTGGATGTACAGTGAAGATTTGCCACTGGCAATATCATAATGGTAGATAGCAGAAGGATTCGTAAAAGATGTGAACGAATAATAAAAATCCTTTTCATCCCGCCTTGCACCAAAACCACTTACCGATCCAATGCCCGGCAATTCAATATCCCGCTCAAGCTTTCCATTGAAATCATATTGTTTCACAGCTGATTTTGCATCGATGAGATAATTAGCAAATAATTTTCCTCCTCCTGAACCAGCACTTAGAACATTTTTAGTTTCCGGAATCACTACTGACCAGTGTTCTTTTGATGGCTTGTTGAGATCTACAGCAATGACTTTATAATTGGGTGCATCAATATTCGTGGACAACAAAAAACGCGATCCCTGATTATCCACGTAATTGATCTCTGTGAAATAATCAGCACTGATCTGTACAAGCGGATTATCAGGCTTGTTTAAATCTTTCACATATAATTGGTTGCCACTTGTATTTTCCGCCGCACTGATGATCAGATAGTTTTTGTCTTCCGTTACATAACCACCTATGTACCTATTGGGCTGTGCTGCTCCGCCAAAAACCAATTTATCTGTGGATTGTGCAGTGCCGAGTTTATGATAGTATAATTTGTGGTGCTGTGTTTTACCGGATAACTGGCTACCATCCTTTGGGTTGTCATAGCTGCTATAATAAAACCCTTCATTCCCATACCACGAGAGTCCGCTAAATTTGATATTGACCATCGTGTCCTCAAGAATTTCTTTTTTCACAGCATTCATCACGATAACTTTCCTCCAGTCTGATCCACCTTCTGTGATCTGATGCGCTGATAATGAGCCATCCTCTGTAAATGAAATTCCGCTTAGTCCTACTGTCGCGTCTTTGGAAAAACCATTTGGATCCAGGTAGACCTCAGGTGTTGCTTCTTTATTATCTCTAGGTCTGCGATAAAGCACACTATGATTTTGAAGTCCCGTGTTTTTATAAAAATATTCATATGGACCCTCACGAAAAGGGGCTGAAATGCGTTCGTAGTCTATCAGTGATTCAAGCCTTTTTTTAAGATTTTCTCTCCAGCTTATTTTATCAAGGAAGCCATACGTTACTTTGTTTTGAGCTTCCACCCATTCGCCCGTAGCTTTTGAGGTATCACTTTCAAGCCATCGAAAAGGGTCAGCTACTTCGATTCCATGATAGATATCCACATGATCAATTTTTGCAGTCGCTGGATATTGCATTTTTTCAGAGGTCGAATCTGCTGATTTACAAGCTATGGAAAGCGTAAGAATTCCAACAGCAAGGAGAAGTACTAACTTCATAGACAAATAAATGTTTTATGTTGAATGTGAGGATGTTTATCAAAGGCCTGACAAAATAGGCAGAGCGATTGACCAATTCTGATTTTGGGTAAAGTTCTCTACTGATAGGTTCGCAAATTCGACTAAAAAACATTTGCAAACTTAAAAACGCGTCATGCAAGGAACAGATTGTGCCCTTTCCAGGATGACAAGGTTTAGGTTCGTGATCTCGATGCAAAGCCAAAGACACTCCCCACCACGCCTCCAATAACATGAGCGAACTGAGAAATCTGATCTGTCTGTAGACTTTGAATAATTTCTTTCCCCACGAAGAGAATAGCAATCAATATGAAAGTCAGCGGAATTTCCCCTGATTTGGAATTTGTAAAACTCACGAGAAGGATGAGCATAAAGACAATTCCGCTTGCTCCCATGAGGCCGGTGTGAAAAAATAAAATATTTAAAAAGCCTGTGACTAAAGCCGTCATGACCATCATAAAGATCGTACGTCGTTGGCCATATTTTTCTTCGATAATAGGGCCTAATAAGAGAATGAAAGTCAGGTTTCCTATAAGATGTTCCAGGCTTGCATGTCCCATGACATGCGTGAAGAGTGTTATGAGCGAAACAGGGTTTGTCAGGCTTACGTGCCCCAATGCGAAATAGGGGATGAGCTGACCCAGCATGATTTTATCAAGGACAAATACCGCAACACAAATCAGGGAAAATCCAAGGATAACAGGTGAATTAAATCGTAATCTCATAGGGGTCGTTCTGAAAGTCAAAGACTAAAAGTAGAATTATTTTTTGTGGGTTTCCATTTCCATTCGTAATAGGTGTGACAGCAATGATGTGGAGTTAAATAACTGTTAACTGAAAATGGTGATTTATGCATTTGCGTTTGGAGTTGCATCTATTCTTCGCATCCGGATGCTTCGAATCTTTTCTAAACCGTTTTAAAATCTTTTTGTCATGAATACAATATTTCTGGCAATCGTTGCGATTGCAGGTAGCCTTTTTTTGTTTACTTCCAGAGCAAATACATCAAGTAATCTTCCGGAAAAACCTGTCACCACTAAATTAGTAACCATTCCAGTTGATCCTGCCACAGCAGCCTGGGCACAAAGCGCTCAGCAATGGTTGGTGGATGCACAATCACCAAATGGTGGATGGGGTGCAGGTTCTCATGCGTACCAGAATTTGCGCGATCCGCACCAGGTAGTTACAGATCCCGCAACGACATCATTTGCAGCCATGGCATTATTGAAAGCAGGTGGGCCTTTAAAAGATAATCCATACAAAGTGCAAATAATGAAAGCCCTTGATCGGATCCTCAAAGACATAGCCGACAGACCCGACAATGGGCGTATTACTTCGCTTGAAGGAACCCAACCGCAGGTAAAACTTGGTATTCATATCGATGCATCGATGGCTTTGCAATTTCTAACTGCAATTAGTGACCAGGTAACAGATGTAACTCTTCAAAATCAAGTTGATAAGGCTGCCGCTGTATGTATTGATCTTATCCAGGGAAGTCAAAATGCCAATGGTGGATGGGCTGGCGGAGGATGGGCTCCTGTGTTGCAATCAGCAATGGCTAATAATGCACTTGAAGGTGCACAAAAAAAATATGTCGTAGATCAAACTGCGATTGATAACTCCAGGAAATATCAGGCAGACAATATTAGTACAGATGGTGTGAAATCAGATGATGCAGCAGGTATACCTCTCTATGCTGCGGCAAGTGCACAAAGAGCATCTTCTGCAGAAGCGCGGGAAGCAGAATCCTATTTGCTATCAGGTGTTGCGGAGGAATTCTCCATGGGCAATCTTAAAAAGGAAGATATCAGCAAAGCCCTGGAATCAAAAGGAATGTCACGTGATAAAGCCGATCGTCTTGCCAATTCGTACGCGGTCAATTATACGTCTACAAAAGTTTTGCAAAGCGATGAGATTTGGGAAGGATTCGGAAATAATGGTGGCGAAGAATATCTATCCTATTTACTGACCAGTGAGTCGCTTGCTCAGCAAAATAAAGCTGAATGGATGAAATGGAGACAATCTATTGAACCCAAATTGAAACAATCCCAAAATCCGAATGGCAGCTGGAGTGGACACCACTGTATTACCAGTCCTGTGTTTTGTACAGCAGCGATTGTGCAGACCTGGAATGCCGGACAATTATGATTTTGGATTTTGGATTTTGGATTTTGGATTTTGGATTTTGGATTTTGGATTAAAATCGCAGTTGTTAGTTTTGATTCCAAAACAATCTAATTATTATTGAATACGAATCATCAAACAATCGAGTGATTTAGTGATCGAGTGATTTGGTGATTTAGTGATTAAGTGATTAAGTGATTAAGTGATTAAGTGATTAAGTGATTAAGTGATTAAGTGATTAAAAAAAATTAATGAATAAGGTTTTTGTTTTCGCTCTGATTTCTTTATTTATCATTTCGGCGATCTCTTGCCAGAAAAAGAACAAGACTCTCGAGGCTACACTACACAATTCAGTGGTCTGGATGTGGCGACAACAATCTCCGGACGGAGGATGGCATAGTGAGACACATGCTGTCCTCCGTGATGGAAGAGTTCTCACTCCCTACATTTTATTTCATCTGCTACTGGTACCGAAAGAAATTTTTGAAGTCGATCAAAAAGCTGTTGACAAAGCAATTGAATTCATCATCAGAGAAATGCGTTCTTCTTTTAATATTGATAGTTCGACGTTAAAGGATTATCCAAATTATAGCGCAGCTTATGCTTTGCGTGTATTATACAAATTGGAAAGAGATACAGCACTTCAGCAAAGCATCGCAGCATATTTTCATCAACAACAATTTATACAAGAGCGAGGATTCAGTATTGATAGTCTTGCGTTTGGAGGGTGGGGTTATGGTGAATCAAATTTAAAACATGGCGAACATGGGCATGTGGATATTTCCCATACACGAAGAATCGCTGAAGCTTTAATTGAAACAGGAAATATTAAAACCCAAATCAAAGAGGATGTTTTTTTATTTCTGAAAGGTGTTCAAAGAAGTCCTGAAGATTTACGTCTTTATAAAGGATGTGTTGACCGTGAAAAATTGCCTTATGACGGTGGATTTATTTCTTCCGCTGTAACGCTTGCCACAAATAAATCCCAACCCTATTTAATCGATAGTGCGGGATATCATTATCCGAGTTATGCTACAGCAACCTGTGATGGTTTGCTAGCAATGCATGCACTTAGCCTCCACAAAACTTCCACTTATCAGGATGCCTCGAAATGGTTAATTGCAAACCAGCAAATGCACACAATAGATGGATTGACCCATCATCCCGAACAATGGGATGAGGTAATGCATTTTTATCACCTCTCAGTTCGCTCGGAGGCTATGTCGATAATAGATCCTGATGGAGGATGGCAGGATACTATTTCAAGGATGTTAATAGAAGAACAATTGCCTGAGGGTTATTTTATTAATCACCTGGGTGGTATTAATAAGGAAGATGATCCCTTGATGGCAACGATATTTGCGATACAGGCAGGGGGGAATTGCTTGGAGTGAGCATGCAAAACAAAGTTTTGCTGACACCAGGACTTAGGTCAACCTACGCCCAACATCCAGGAAGTAGGGCAACAAGGATGTAACTCAACCTACGCCTGACATATAATATGGGCATGTGTAAACCAATTGTCCTTTCTATTACGTTATGAAATGAGTCTCTCCAATTACTTTTGAGGCTTGATTTACGATATATGAATAGAAGGATTTTGTACGGTTTGATCATCCTGGTTGCTTTCGGGCTTGGGATTGCAGCCACGACTGTGGCCAATAAGGGTCGATATTTCGATATCACCAAAAACCTTGAGATATTTTCCAATATGTATAAGGAGCTCAATTCTAATTATGTAGACGAGATTGACCCTAACCAGATCATGAAAGTTGGCATAGATGCGATGTTGGCTACGTTAGATCCTTTTACGAATTACTTCTCAGAGTCTCAGATTGAAGGTTTTCGCTTTCGAAATGAGGAGGGAGAAGCGGCTTCAGGGTTGAAAGTGAGAAAGATAGGCACTGAACTCGTGATCACAGGGATAATAGAAGAATCACCTGCCCATACCGCAGGCCTTAAAGTGGGTGACCAAATAAAGTCAGTCAATGGTGAAACAACTGAAAAGCGGAGTGCTGAAGATGTTATGGATATCATTAGTGGCTTGCCAGGAAGTGAAATGAATCTGGATATCGTCAGGCCTGGACAAACCGCTCCGTTGAATATAAGCATCACGCGTGGTGGCCAGGATGGTAAGAATGTACCTTACTCCGGAATGGTGGATGCCAGCATTGGTTATATCTCATTGACAACCTTTACACGTGATGCAGGACGCAATGTAGCTACTGCCCTAAGAGACTTACAAACTGCTACTCCTGGGTTGAAGGGTGTGATCCTTGACTTGAGAGGAAATGGCGGTGGTCTTCTGCGCGAAGCGATCAATGTATGTAACGTGTTTATTCCTGCGAATGAAACAGTAGTGACGACGCGAAGTAAAGTCGTAGAGGCTGACCAGGAATTCAAAACCCGCAATGAAGCTGTGGATCAGAATATTCAATTGATTGTGCTCATCGACAAAAATTCTGCATCTGCATCGGAGATTGTATCAGGTGTAATGCAAGATCTTGATAGAGGCGTTGTGATCGGACAATTATCATATGGAAAAGGTCTTGTCCAGAACACGTTTGATATCGGTTACAATGCTAAAATCAAACTCACTACTTCCAAGTATTATATTCCAAGTGGCAGATGTATTCAATCCGTTGAATATAAGAATGGTGAAAGGGTACATATACCTGATGATAAAAGAGCAAAATTCAAAACCCGCGCAGGAAGAACGGTCCTCGATGGAGGTGGTGTACAGCCTGATGTCGCTCTTGATGAGGATGTCCGTCCACTAATCGTTCAGAAACTCCTGGATCAGGATGTAATCTTTAACTATGTAACTCAGTATTGTATTAGCAGGGATAGCATTGGTTCGGTGGAAACATTCCGTTATACGGACTTTGCAGGATTTTCTCAATATCTCAACCAAAATGCATTCAAGTTTGAAACACGGACGGATACGTTAATCAGGAATCTGAAAGAAATTGCCGCCACAGAAACGTACTCTGCTGCTGTTACAAGTCAGGTAGACAATTTGAAATCTTCTGTTGAAAAAGAAAAGACTGCTCAGGTCAAGCAACATGAAAAAGCTATACTTCAGGCTATTGAGCGGGAGATATTAAGCAGATACTATTTTGAAACCGGACTTGTTCGTCATCAACTCAAAAATGATCCAGAATTGGCAGAGGCCATTACTATTCTTAATTCTCCGCAACGATATAGTTCTGTGCTTAAAGGAAGCTAATTAATTGAAAGATGAGTGATCGAGTGATCGAGTGATCTATTGATTGGGGATTGGGTGATCAAGAGATGAGGTGATTGGGTGATCAAGAGATGAGGTGATTTGGTGATCAAGAGATGAGGTGATCAAGAGATGAGGTGATTTGGTAATGAGGTGATTTGGTAATGAGGTGATTTGGCTTGTAAAGTCTTGATATCTTAACCTTTCTATGTTTATACTTCATATTGAGACTTCTACGAAGATATGCTCTATAGCTATGAGCAAGGGTGGGGATCTTGTTGCCTCAATTGATTTAACGGAGGGGATGAACCATACTGCCCTCCTTGCTCCGTCCATAGACTCACTATTCGAATCCATTTCTATAAAGCCCAAGGATCTCATAGCTATTTCTGTTAGTTCCGGTCCAGGTTCTTATACGGGTTTACGAGTTGGGAGTTCTACAGCCAAAGCCATGGCTTATACACTTAAGATTCCTATCCTGGCCGTTCCTACCCTAACCGCCCTTGCACATGCAGCGTTTGAATGCCATCCCCAGGCTGATCTGGCTATGCCCATGTTGGATGCCAGGCGTAATGAGGTATATACATCTTTGCTGGACAGGGAATTTAATGTGATCATACCTGCCTCGGCACTGATCCTTGAAAAAAATGTGTTGGCAGATCTGTTGCCTAAGGGAAAAGTCATTATTTGTTGTGGAGATGGGGCTGAAAAAGTGATTGACCCCGATATTGAAGGGTTTATGAAAGATCAGTCCATTCAATGCAGAGCAGCTCATCTTATTCTGCCTGCTTACGATTTGTTTACGCGGCATGAGTTTAGTGATCCGCTCCATTTTGTGCCGTTTTATTTGAAACCGCCGAACATTACTCAACCCAGGGTACAAACTTAGAATTCCAACGTACGGGTTGGCGAAAGACCTTAATTAAATATAGAGAACGATTTGTATATAAACCATTTATTTGGCGTAAAAATCTATTTGTGTGGATCTTACGTATTATTATTAAAAACATGGAATGATTTGTGCAATATGCAATACGAATCCGAATAATCTCGCTCATGATGAAAAAGAAGACTGAAATTGTAAGTTTGCGAAAAGGGACCAGCGAAATAGAATTGAATTACGCTGATCTCCGAAAAGCTGTACTTGTGCTTCGGGCGGTCAATCACAAATTAAGACAACGTGTGATCGATCTGCTTGAGGAACATGCTACTATGACCGTTACCGATATTTATATCAAATTGCGCCTGGAACAGTCAGTGGCATCTCAGCACCTGGCTATTCTTCGCCGTGCCGGTGTTGTCCTTACCGAAAGGCAGGGAAAGTTTATTTACTATTCTCTAGACAAGGATAGGTTAAATCAAATTTCAAAGCTGGTAGAAGAACTGGCTGGCTAAATCTTTACTTTAAGCATCCATTTTAAGGCTTTGATACTGTGAAGGTTAAAAAAATTTTAATTCCCCCCACTTTTTACATTTCCTTATTAATCAACGAGTTAGGTATCGTAGTGTGATAAACAGTGATTTATAAATGTATTTATTTTATAATATCACTTGTTTACCTCAAATCTTATATGCAAATTTGACGTAAGGTTTAACTCAAAATTAGGATATGTATGAAAAGGACTAAGGTCACCTTTCAGCAGGAGAAGCTACAGGTGTCCACAGAACTTATGCGAGCCCTGGCTCACCCTCTCAGATTGAAGATCCTGGAATTTTTAGATCAAAATAAAAACATCCAGGTGAATCAGATTTACAATACCCTAAAGATCGAGCAATCCATTGCTTCGCAGCACCTTCGTATTTTGAAGAATGCAGGCGTTTTGGTTGCAGATAAAGATGGAAAGTATATGCATTATAACATAGACTACCAAAGGGTCAGCAATGCTGTGAAAGCCATCAACCGATTTATGGGTAAATAGAAGGAATTATCAGCCGAATTTTTACAGTATTATCCCCATCCCAAAAATTTTTATTCCCCCCACTGAGTCTCATCCGGGCTAAGCTTTCAGCTTAATTTCAGCCAATTCTAGCCAGGTAAATTTTTAAGATTGTTCGTTTCGTTCCCGAGGGTAATCCTAAGGGTTTAAAAACGTTCCATCAGTTGATTAAATATTCTTTTTCCTATCAAGAAAGTTCATGAGGGCGCCATACCGCTCCCTGATGAGGTATTCTCCGTTGCTAAATCCGTAGTGGGTTTAGAGCGAAAAATCCTGCGATGGAAGAGAAGTAAGGTCATGACGCCAGTCGTGATCGAAGCGTCTGATATATTGAAGACCGGCCTGAAAAACTGGAATCTTTGCCCGCCCCAGATTGGAAACCATTCTGGAAAGTTGGTATCGATCACAGGGAAGTAAAACATATCTACAACTTTTCCAAAGAGCATCGGTGCATAACCACCTTCCGCAGGAAATAATGTTGCCAGTCCTCCATGATAAGGTGTGTTGGAAAATATAACTCCATAAAATGCACTATCCAGAATATTTCCGAGCGCTCCGGCAAGAATCAATGAAAAGGAAAGGATCACGCCCTTAGCCTCCTTCGCTTTGATCAGACTATGAATGATGTAGATCAGAAATCCAACCGCAATGAGGCGAAATATACTCAGCGCTAATTTACCCCAATTACCACCCAGGGATAATCCGAATGCCATCCCTTCGTTTTCCACAAAATGTATGCGGGCCCAGGAAAGTCCAAGAATACCAAATTCCTCACCGTACTCCATGTTAGTCTTTACCCAGATCTTGAGCCACTGATCCGCTACTAAAACCAGGAAAACAATCAACAGAACGGTGATCGTACGATTAGACATTTTCATGCTTTAAGATGCAAATAGTATCCGGAAAGGCTGAATCCTCCTGATTGTAAAAAAGGGAAGATACATCCGTAGTCGTGTGGAAGATTGGAAAAAGGGTTTTAGTGCTGTGCTTGCTTTGCTTCGATGGACAATGTAGCGTGAGGCGCTGCTCTTAATCTTTCTTTCGAAATAAGCTTGCCCGTCTCTCTACAGATCCCATATACTTTATTCTTAATCCTGATTTTTGCATTTTCAAGATGTTGAATTAGCTTTTGTTGGCGTGCGGCCATTGAACTCACTCTTTCACTTTCGAGTGTACTCAAACCATCATCCAGACCTTTGATCTTATTGTCCGGATTTTCAGCCATGTCCTCTAACTGTTTGAGGTAAAACTCAAGTTGCTCGCGTGCAACAATGAGTTTAAGATCAATGAGCTGATCGAATTCTTCAAGCTCCTTATCATTATATCTTGACTTCTGAGGCTCCTCTGCATAAGCCGTAGCGGATGCTGGCTTATTCTCTTTTTTCTCTGCCATTTTATCAATTGATTTTCCCGATTGTACGGATATAGGTTTTGGTGATTTGGTTAAATGTTCTTTTTCATTCTCCTGATCCTCTGGCTTCTCGTC
>JAYUXX010000398.1:0-3337 GCA_043752765.1 Saprospiraceae bacterium
GGGTCTGCCACCATGATCGGCAATACACCATACATTCTTAATGGCATATCATTCGAACTGTGTTCATACGGCTGTATGTGACTGACAAATGCATACACATTCGGCATCATCTCCGCAGTGGCATCGATTGTAATCTCGGTTTGATCTCCCGTAACTTTATACCACTTTGATGAGATTACTTTATTATTTTTTTCAACGGTGAGTAAAAGCTGACTTCCACTTGCTGATGGAATCTTCAACTTTATTTTTTCACCTACTTCATATTGTTCTTTATCTGCTGTGAACGTCAATCGACTTGCAGCATCATTTGCACTTGACGGATCTCCCCACGAACCTGCATAATAAAACTGTCCACTGCAATGTCCTGATTCCATATCACAAACACGAACCATGTAAGAACCGTAACTCGGAGGTGTTATCTTATAGATGACCGAGCCGTTTGCACTTGTTGTGACTGTATCAGCATCTATCGAACCGACATGCAATTCGGAATTGTATTGTGTTATGTCCTCACCCATGCGATCCCACCACCATCTCCAGTTTGCATTATAAATGCCCACACTCAATTTTCTTCCACTCACCCCTTTTCCTGTAGTGCTTACAGATGCAAGTCGGATTTCATTGCTTTCATTCATTTGCAATTCCTCATAACCCCATCGATTGACTGGAATCGAAACCCCTGCATAATGATCATACGGATGATATGTAGTAGAATGTCTGTCCGTACTGAAGTCACCTCCACTTTCAAATACCCTCGTCTTAATACTCATTGTCAATTGTCCTTCGGGAAGAGCATCTTTCATAGCAGGTACTTTAATACTTGCTTTTCCTGCTGCATCAAGTGTACCATCAAAAATAGTAGTGACGGTTGCTGGTGTATTTCGCGCAGGGTCCGTAAATATGAATTCTTTAAATCCCGGGGGTGCGAAAGGCAGCGGACTAAATTGTGCCTCTACATTTGCTTTTAGGTTTGATGCCGGCGCACCAAAAAGCCACAACGCTTCTAATTCTATTTTTTGATCCGGAGCAGTAGCGACAATTTCCTTGGGAAGTTTCGCATCAATTTTCAGCCTGTTCGGTTTGATCGTTTCGATACGAAGGGCTTTTGAAAAAACTGCATCTCCTACTTCAACTTTTGTCATCCAGGTACCTGTTGGATCAGTGGATGAGGTATGGAACGAAAGATCATAAATACCGCCCACTGAAAGTGGACTTGTCTTTTCTATTTTTTTCTGGCCTAACGGATTAGTTACAGTTAGTCGCACCGGATGACGATCATCGATCTTTCCTTCCGGATCCCAAAGCACAACGTTGAGATGGACTGTATCGCCGGGACGCCAAACGTCACGCTCTGCATAAATGTATCCTCGCAGCCCTTGCTGATATCCGGTTCCACCCACATTAAATTCACTCAATGACATGGACAGTCCATCAGCCATCCGGAGATAACCTTTTTGATTTCCCTCACTGGCTACAATGAAGTAAGCTTTTCGAGGAAGTTCAACTGACAATTCACCCTGGCTTGACGTTTCCGTCTTTACCATTAACTGCTTTTGGTAATCATAAATCTCTATATCAACTCCTGATTTTGGATTTACGGATTCCAGTGAAGTCGCATATACCCAGATCCGACCATGCTCATTTTGTTTTGCAGTCAATCCGATGTCAGAGGCAAGTATATTGCGGCTGATATATTTATCAGGACTATAATACGCCGGATAACATGGATCCTCTGTTTGATCCCAATTAAAGTTATCGTAATAATAATGATACGCCCACATTGATTCTAACTCGCCAAATGGTGGTGGCTGCGTTTGCGTGTCGATTTCTTTTACACAATCCAGGTAGGTATCATCACCCGTAAACCCAATTCTAACCTGGTAGATACTTCCGGGTGCTAATTGTACTAACGGTCCTAAGTCAAGCGCATATCGGGTCCAGATGAATCGATTGTCCCGATCTGACATTGCTTGCAGATCAACATTTTTTTGAAGAATAATACGCCCAACCGGTTCCAGATTCCATTGATCTTCAAGTCCGTTTTGCTGCAGGTATTGCAAAATATTATTTTCAAATACTCTCAACACTTCTACCTGCACAGATTTAAGATTAATTGCTTCGAATGGAAAAATTACTTCTGCATTTCCCGGCGTGATAACACCAGATCCTACTAATCTCACAGCCGGTTTCGAATCTTCTAGCGAAATTTCCATGGCATCAGTTTTACCTAATTTGAAACCGAGTGAAGATGAAATCTCAGGATGAAGTCCGACAGTAAGTTTGCCGGTTAGTGTTTCATCGGGATAGATTGAAAGTATATGATCTTGTTTGCGAATTGTGAATCCTTCTGACTTACCATTAATTGTCACAAGTCCATTAAGATCTTGCGTTGGGTTAAGTTTTTGAGAAAAATGGATTTCTATTTTTTTAGCTCCATCATTCCCGGGAATGAAAGAAAGTATACTTAGGACATTCGCTTTGGGGATCTGTATGGCACGGCTTCCGATATCTTTAGAACCAATCGATTTACCATCCCATTTGAAATCAAGTTTGGCATCAGGACCAATTCCTGATATCACCCATTCGTGCGTTAAGCCATCGGGGCTATGAAACCATTCTGTCGGTGCTACTGTACCTGTTGATTTGATCGAAAAGGCATTTGCTATTTGATTTGAATCGACGTTGGTGGATGTATTTACTCTTCCTCGTAAAATATAGTTGGGAGTTTCTCCATCAAATTCAGGTGCAAGAGGTTCGAAAGAAACCGCCATTCTCACCGGCTTCACGTCAAAAGTGAAAACCACTTTTTTC
Source organism: Saprospiraceae bacterium (assembly GCA_043752765.1). Lineage (GTDB taxonomy): Bacteria > Bacteroidota > Bacteroidia > Chitinophagales > Saprospiraceae > Opimibacter. Next base: position 2,812 of record JAYUXX010000398.1, read on the forward strand.
ATCGAAGCGTCTACGTCTTTGATCACCTTATCCAAATTGATCTGCAATTGGTAAGATGTGCCGGGTTGCCATCCACCTGAAGGCCTGAAAGCCAGAGTCATTTCATCTTCCCAGGAAAAAGTCCCTTTCACAGACGGATTAAACTCAAATACAGATGTGGTCTGAGTTGTGTCCGGAGTGACCGCAAATCGGATCCTGACAGGGTCATTTACATCAATAACAGCCGGAATACGGGCAGCGATATAGCGTCCAATTTCCTCGGATGTGTGTTGTGTAGCCTCAAATTTTTTCTTGCAGGAAGCGAATAAACTGATCAGACAGCAGATCAGTAAGGCTCGGGATAGGATATTCATAGTATTGGGATAATTGATTTTGCGACAAATGTAATCAGGACTTTGGGCTAAGGCTAAACTGTTTTCAGGGTAAGGAGGAATACAATTCTGGCGAGGAAAAATCACCGTTTCATTGATATCAAAAAGCAACACATTATCAATGCTTATCTTTGGGGTTATGGCCAACTTTAACC
>JAYUXX010000399.1:0-3336 GCA_043752765.1 Saprospiraceae bacterium
TATATGACAGGCTGATACAATTGCGGCCAGACCGGCCTTATTATTATGAAATGCTGATTGGTTTTTCTAAAAAAACCGGGGAACATGAACGCCTATTAGGCATACTCGATAAGTATGAAGCCAAATCCGGTATCAATGAACCCATTACCCGGACACGTTTTGAAACTTTAGATGCACTTGGCAGAACGAATGAAGCGCTAGCAGCTATCCATCGATTGACAGTAGTGTATCCTGACATTATTGATTATAAATTTCTGGCTGCATCTTATTGTAAAACGAAAGGTCTGGATGATCAGGCAGCATCCTATTACAAAGAAATCCTTTTAATTGATCCGATGGACTCGCGGGCACGCCTCGCAATGGCAGGGTCAGAGAAAAAAGAGGGTAATTCAGTCTCCTATCTTCAATCCATTTCTCCGATCATGACGAATGCATCGTTGAAAATTGATATCAAGCTGCAGGAGTTGATTCCATACGTACTTGAATTTTCCGAAAAGAAAGATCCCGCATTAGGTGGAGCACTTCTTCAGGTCATTCAACAACTGGTAACTACACATCCGAAAGAAGCCAAGTCTTATGCAATTCAGGGAGATGTGTTTTCAATCCTTGGCAGAAAGGAGGATGCTATACAATCCTATATTACTTCTACGCAGTTTAATAGTAATATTTATGTTGTTTGGGAACAGCTGATAAAATTGCTCAGCGAAACCTACGCTTATGATGCTATGATCACTCAGGCAAACCGGGCCATTGATATTTTTCCAAATCAGGCGTACTTGTACTATGCAGCCGGCTTTAGTGCATACAAGAAAAAAAGATTTGATGAATCGCTTGATATGTTGAATCAGGCATTGATCATGACTGGAAAAAATATCCTTCAACGAATCAGTGTATATAATGTATTGGGTTCGGTCTATGATGAATTAGGCCAGGCAGATAAATCAGTTGAAGCTTTTGAAACAGCTCTTCAGATCAATCCGAAAAATGCAGAAACTTTAGCGCAATACAGCCTTGTGTTAAGTCGCAGGATTGAACAAAGCGAAAAGGCGATCGGCATGGCTGAAAAAGTAATTGCAGATGGTAACCAAACCGCCATCGTGCATCAATGGATCGCTGAAGTTTTTTACAATCAGAAAAAATATGAGAAGGCGAATCAATCAATGCAGGTGGCTCTAATCGAAGGCACTGATGCGTTTGGCTACCAATTAGCGGGTGATATTCATATTGCCCTGGGTCAAACCGAAAAAGCATTGGAAATGTGGCAGAAAGCAGTAAATGAAGGGCATCCTGACCCTGAATTGAAAAAAAAGATATCTGAACACAAAGGACAATAATCCGTTTCTTCCACCATACTCGCTTTTTGTTAATTCCACCGATATGAAACAGATTTTCTATTTTTTACCCTTGCTCTCATTTCTGATTTTGATAAAGTGCACGCCCACTAAATCGATGTTAGATAAACCTTCGGTGGTTTTGGGTGGCGTGTCTGAAGCTGCGGCGCTTCTTGAAATTGCAAGGGCAACTAATAATCCATATACCTGGTATTCCGCAACAGGTACGGGTACGATTGATTGGGATGATCAACGCCTGAGTGCCAAACTAAATGTGCGAATTCGAAAAGATAGTGTGATCTGGGTGCAGATTTCAAAATTGGGAATTGAAGTTGCCCGCATGTATGTGACACCGGATTCTGCATTTTTTATTAATCGTATTGAACGTAAATATGCGAGGTACAGCACTAACCAATTTTTTAAAGAATATGACTTGCCTGCGGACTTCGACATGTTCTTAAACGTTTTCACTGGAGGGGCCTATGTTCCCTCTGATATCTCACGTATGGTTATTGAAGCAGATGGAGCTTTATTGCTTGAATCAGGGGGTGGGGTGAAAGCCCGCCATTGGATGGATGTTTCTTACCAACTCATGCGCTCGCATGTCATGGATTCAAACAAACATGAATGGAGTGCCACGTATGGAAATTATACAGCGGTAAATACCGGGCAGAAATTCCCTTTTCAGAGAGGTAATACTATCGTGATTGATGGCAAATCCAATCTTTTTGACCTGGATTATGCGTCAATCGTAGTAAATGTACCTCAGGAATTGCCTTTTTCCATACCTTCAAATTATGAAAAGATGTAATATGTCCCGGAGGACCGGTTTTCTTGTTGGCTTTATCTTCATTTCTCTCATCTCATTTGGTCAGTCCAGCCGCAAGGACCTGGAGTCTCAACGCAAGGCGCTGGAGAGTCAGATAAAGTCCACATCTGAAATTCTCAAAAAAACACAGAAGAGTAAAACCAAGTCCCTCGATCAATTAAAAACATTAAATGCCCAAATCAGCCAGCGTCAGGCTTTATTGTCTTCTATCAATAAAGAATTAAGCCTTGTGAAGGAAGAGGCAGCGATCCAGGAAAAGAATAAAAATGAAACAGTGGAAGCCATAGAAGAATCTGAATCAAGGCTGACGGCTGCGTTTCGGACATCTTACGTGCGAAGTCAATTGCAGCCGGACTGGATTTATTTACTGAGTTCACAATCGATTAGTCAGGCGTTGACACGGTGGGTCTATCTGCGGCAGTATAAGATGTTTATGTCCCAACAACTGATGGCCCTGTCACAGCGAAAACAAAAGCACCAGGAGTTGTTGATCCAACTTGAAGAGAATAAAAAGGCAAAAACGATTCTGTACAACGAAGAAGAAAATCAAAAGAGGGAAATTCTGGAGGAACAAAGACGACAGGAAACTCTCCTTACGGAAATAGGCAAGGAGGAAAAGAAGCTTAAAAAGGATCTCACTAATTCAGAGGCAAAAAAGAAAAAACTCGATAATGAGATCGCACGACTGATCAAGGCGGAAACTACTAAAGTAACTTCATCGGGGTTGAGTACAGCACCCGAAACGAAAAAATTAAATGATCAGTTTTCGGCAAACAAAGGGAAATTGCCTTGGCCGGTAAGTAAGGGAAGAGTTACAGGACGTTTTGGAGAGCATCCTCACCCTGCGTTGAAAGGCATCATGATCCAGAATAATGGAATCGATATTGAAGCAGAATCAAGAGCTTCTGTCAAGAGCTTATTTAGTGGTACAGTAGCATCTGTTACGCGGATTCCCGGGTATGATTACATGGTGATGATACGGCATGGATTATACTTTACAGTGTATAGTAAGGTTGTCACCGTAGCTGTGAAGAAAGGTGATACTGTCACGACAGGACAAGTGATCGGTCATCTCGGGAGTGATGCCCCTGAATTGCATTTGGAGATTTGGAAAGACAAAACAAAGATGAATCCTGAGAGTTGGATTGCGAAGAAGTAGGTTCCATCTGACTTTTA
>JAYUXX010000400.1:0-3324 GCA_043752765.1 Saprospiraceae bacterium
CCAATCGCGACAAATCACTTATCATTTCATTCGCAAGCATTAATATTACACCAGCATAATCCTGCTCAATGAGACATCCTTCATATTCAATCCTTATAAGATATTTTATACTTGTCTTACTTACTGGTTATTCACTTACAAATGTAATCGGGCAGCTCACAATCAATGTCACTTCTATTCCACCATCCACTCCCCCAGATGATGACATTCACATTGCAGGGAATTTCAATAATTGGAATCCGGGGAATCAGGCTTATATCTTATCAGAAAATGGGAATGGAACTTACTCCATTACCTTTTCACCTCAGGCCGGTCTTTTAAAATATAAATTCACTAGAGGCGCCTGGGATACAGTGGAAGGAAACTCTTCTGGTAACTATATTCCAAACCGAACGTACAATTATACTGGTGGTGAACAAACAATAAGTGTTTCCATAGCCGGATGGGAAGGAGATAATCATACTGCTTCATCAAATGTCATGATCGTGGATGAAGATTTTTACATCCCTCAATTGAATCGAACGCGTAGAGTCTGGATTTATTTACCTCCGGATTATGACTCCACATCAAAAAAATACCCTGTCCTCTACATGCATGATGGACAAAATCTCTTTGATGAAGCTTACAGTTTTGCAGGAGAGTGGAAAATAGATGAATCGATGAATGATCTATTTGATGCTGGTGATTTTGGGGCTATCGTCGTTGGAATTGATAATGGAGGGGCTAATCGAATCCGCGAATATTCCCCGTGGTTTAATTCCGGATATGGCGGAGGTGACGGCGAATTATATGCAACTTTTCTCGTCAATACACTCAAACCTTTTATTGACTCAACTTATCGGACTCGTACGGAAAGAGAATTTACAGCGATTGCAGGAAGTTCGTTAGGAGCAAATATTTCCATGTATACAGGAATTGAATATCAGGATGTATTTAGCAAAATCGGAATATTTTCACCAGCTTTCTGGTTTTCTGATTCGGCGTACTTACATGTTGTTGAAGAAGGTATTCATGATGAAATGCGAATTTATTTTGTTGCAGGTGATAACGAAAGTGCGTCGAATATATCCGATATGATGGCCATGCTTGATACGCTTGGGTTTGTAGGTCTTGATGTGAGTGAAATGCAATTTTTGCATCATGCAGATGGGGCACATAGTGAATGGTATTGGGCTCGTGAATTTCCCGAAGCATATGAATGGTTGTTTGATAATCTTATTCTTACGAATCATGTCCAGAGGTCTGTAAAAGATTTTATCTATCCGAACCCTGCAATATCATTTTTACGTATCGAATCAACGGAGTTTAATATTCCATATATAATCTATGGGCCCCTTGGAAATATACTGAGGTCATCGAATTCGATTCAGGATACGATTGATATTTCTGACCTTTTACCCGGCTTCTATTTTCTTGAGATTAAATCAGGAAAGTTAGCATCTACTATTACCCGGTTTATAAAGCAATAGGGATATAGTTTGGCTTCATTTATACATGATATCTGTTTACATCAGGGTAGACAAAATCGTACCTTTTGAAAGATAAACAATGCAGTTATAGGGCTGTTCCCTCTAGGATTCTAGGCTATTTGAATAACATTGCAGATATTGCGGCCTTTCCAACGAATAAAATTGAATAGATACTAATGACTGATTTTGATTGGCATTCATTACTACAGCCGCAGTGGTACGTAGCACATGGTGGGGTTTGGATCATTATGTTAATCGTTTTCGCGGAGACTGGTCTATTTATAGGCTTTTTTCTGCCTGGAGACTCTTTGTTATTTGTAGCGGGAATTTTGTGGAGAGATCTTGAAAAAGGTTTTTTCAATTTACCCTTTGTTCCCATTATGGTGCTCATCTCCATTTGTGCCATTCTTGGAAATATGGTGGGGTATTGGTTTGGTAGAAAAATAGGACCGACGATGTATACCTGGAAAGATCGATGGTACTTCAAACAAAAATATTTACAACAAGCAAGGTTGTTCTATGAAGACCACGGAAATGGCGCTATTTTCCTCGCAAGGTTTATTCCATTCGTCCGGACATTCGCTCCTATCGTAGCCGGCATTGTACAGATGGAAAAGAAAAAATTTACAATGATCTCTGTGGTCAGCGGTTTTGTATGGGTCTTTTCTATGATGCTGGCGGGCCGATATCTTCACCAGCTTTTACTGAGCCAGTTTGATTACGATCTGACGGAAGATCTCGAATGGATTGTTCTCGGAATCATTTTTATATCCGTCCTTCCTATTCTGTTTAGAGTTGTTTTTAAAAAATCCAGGGATAAGCAAGTGTCCTGATCATTCATGGATTTTCGCTAGAGATGCAATTTTTATTTCACCTGTTAACCTGTTGAACCTTCTTTACCTATATTCGTATCTCACATTGATACACAAATCGTAGCGTGGGATGAAGCGGCAAATGACTCCTTTCTATACAAGGTTAATTGTCAGATTTGTTTTAAAAGACAAATTCAAGGGAAAGCCCGAACCCAGAGTTTATTCGAAATACGATTTTGCGAAAGGTTTAGTTGAGTTTAAACTCATATTAAAAGATACAGTCCGGGATATCTTTATGATTATTCTCGGCATTGTATCTGCAGGCTTTGGACTCAAAGGTTTTTTGTTACCAAACGGTTTTCTTGATGGGGGTGCGACAGGTATTTCACTCCTAATCTCTGCCTTAACGGATATCCCGCTTTCGCTGCTGATCATTGGTGTCAATATTCCATTTATCATATTTGGATATAAAGCGATCGGCAAAACGTTCGCTATCAAAACCGTACTTGCTATTGTAGGTCTTTCGGTTGCCGTTGCCTTGATTCCCTATCCACAAATCACAGATGATAAATTATTAATTTCTGTTTTCGGAGGCTTTTTTCTTGGTGCGGGAATTGGGTTATCCGTGCGGGGGGGTGCGGTTATCGATGGAACAGAATTGCTTGCTATACTTACCAGCCGTCGATTAGGATTGTCGATTGGTGACATTATCCTTATTATCAATATTGTGATATTTTCATTTGCTGCATGGCTATTGACGATTGAAGTTGCACTGTATGCAATGCTTACGTACCTGGCAGCTTCCAAGACTGTTGATTTTATCATTGAAGGAATAGAGGAATACACCGGTGTTACCATAATCTCTAATAAAGCAGATGAATTGCGGGAGATGATAGCTTATGAATTAAATACAGGAGTTACCGTGTATAAAGGTGAGCGCGGACATGGAAAGTCAGGAGAAAAACGACACGAATTGAAAATCATTTATACAGTCGTTACGCGTCTTGAAATCAGTAAATTGAAAAACGAAGCCAATAAAATCG
>JAYUXX010000401.1:0-8120 GCA_043752765.1 Saprospiraceae bacterium
AGAAAAAACGGTAGCAGATGCCATCCTGGACCGAATTGTTCATGATGCTCACCGGATTGAACTGAAGGGTGAATCACTCAGAAGAAAGGAAGCAAAAAATATTAAAGAAAACGATCAAGAATAAGCATTTTTTAACCCGTTAAAATCAAGCCCGAAATAACCTAAAATTTGAAGTCATGGGAGGGGGGTCAATATCGAGCGGAAATGGGGGGTCAGTTTGTGCGGAAATTCCAAGAGGATCACACAACTTATATTTTACCTTGGACAGCTTACTTGGTAACCTATCCAAATCGAATGAGAAGGTTAATAAAAGAATTTGAGACCTATAAAAAGGCGGAAGCCGCTCAAGGACATTGAACGGCTTCGTTTCTCCTCTGACGCATGGTCATTAAGATTTATCAAAGATAGGATATATCGTACCGTAATACAAATTCTATTACGGTTTGAATCTATAAAAAGAAAGTTTTTTGTACCCACATTGTACCTAGAAAAATAAAATACATTATAAACAACTGGTTATTAGATGATTAGTAAATACAATTACATTTAACCATGAAAAGATTATTGCTGCCGGCAATCCTCTTCGTATGCTGGTTAGTTTTTCTTAGTGTTGATATCCCTGTTGGCGAAAACTTTCTGCCTGCCCTCGGTCGCTTTGTAGACCCTTTTCATGGTATATGGCAGAGTGTTTCGGCTGACCTTTCTTCCCATGATCTTAAAGGCAAGACCAAGGCTGAAATAAAAATCCTGTTTGATGAAAGAGACGTACCTCATATCTATGCAAATAGTATTGAAGATGCAATTTATGCGCAGGGATATTTGCATGCGGCCAACCGGCTTTTTGCAATGGATATGTCCACCCGTGCTGCGGCGGGCCGACTTTCTGAATTAGTAGGTCCTCGTACACTGGCATACGATCATAAACAAAGAGAAAGGGGATTTGAAGCATCCGCTATTGAGAAAGCAAAAAACTGGGAGACCTACGAGGATGTAGATCCGATCATCACTGCATATGTAAATGGTGTCAATGGTTATATCCAATCCCTTGACTATAAGACCTGGCCGATTGAGTACAAAATTCTTTCTCATGGACCTGTGGAATGGACAGCGAAACATACCGCACTCATGGCGATGAATATGGCGATTATGCTTTGCCTAAGTGAGCATGACCTTCCTTATACAAATGCAAAAGCGCTTTTAACTCCTGAAGATTTTCAGTTTCTATATCCAAATCACAATCCTCTCGAAAGTCCGATTATTCCTGCAGAAAAGAGTTGGAATTTTACATCTGTTCAATTGGGAAATGTTGAAGAAAATAGATCTTTGGAAGTCATAGAAAGTAAAATTCCTGTTGACAAACAAAAGGATATAAACGGTAGCAATAATTGGGCTATCTCTCCAAAGAAAACCGCTAACGGATTTCCGCTTCTTGCTAATGATCCACACCTTAGTCTGACCTTACCAAATATTTGGTATGAAATGGAAATCCACACTCCGGAAATGTCCGTGCATGGAGCATCCATTCCTGGATTACCTTATATCGTGATTGGGTTCAACGAATTGATTGCATGGGGTACTACTAATTCCGGGCAGGATGTGCTGGATTGGTATAAAATCAATTGGGAAGATAGTAGTCGATTAAGATATAAGCTAGATGATGCGTATGTCAATGCTACCATTAGAGTTGAAGAAATTGTGGTACGCGGACAGCCTGCCATTGTGGACTCAATCCGATATACCTATTGGGGACCAGTGACTTCTTCTGAAGACCATAAAGACATGGCGATGAGGTGGATAGGGCATCAACGTGCAAAAGCCAATGATGTAGCTTATCTCCAAAAAATAAACACAGCAAACAACGTTACCGATTATAGGAATGCTATTGAAGCATTTGAATATCCTGCTCAGAATAAAGTGTTTGCTTCTGTTGAAGGCGACATAGCAATCAGCGTTGCTGGCACCATGCCATTGCGTGCTGAAGGGCGCGGGACTTTTATATTGGAAGGTGACGATAAAAAAAATGATTGGACAGGATTTATTCCATTTGATCATGCGCCGTATATCATCAATCCTAAAAAAGGATATGTTAGTTCAGCCAACCAAACACCAACGGCTCAGTCTTATCCATATCCAATGGTGGGTAATCGGACTTTCGAAGATTATCGTGGAAGAGTAATCAATATGGTTCTTGACAGTTCGAATGGACTGACTGTGGAAGATATGAAGGCGCTTCAGCAAAATAATTTTAATCTTCATGCAGCTGAGATACTTCCTTTACTGTTGTCATCACTCGAAGGAGGCGATTGTCCAGAGGGAACAGGGAAAGGGTTTATTGACAGACTAAAAGGTTGGAATTACGAACAACACAGGGATAGCATTTCACCTATACTTTTTGAATTATGGTATGAAGAATTTGAAAAAATGACTTTTGATGAATTGGATTCGCTGAAGTTAATGCATCCTGAAGATTGGAGAATAGTCGAAATGGTACGTGAGGGTGATCAACACAAATACTTTGACATAGCATCCACACCGGAACGAATTGAAAAGCTTACAGATATTGTATGTGCATCTTTTAATTCGATGACTAAAACATTTTCATCATTGGAATTAACTCAACAAAAAAACTGGGGGAATTACAAAGCGACTGAGATTCCTCACCTTGCACGATTTGCCCCTTTTGGTGCAAGCTTGATGCATACATCAGGAAATAAACACATAGTCAATTCGATGGGTAAATCACATGGACCTTCATGGCGAATGATTGTAGAGCTTTCAAAACCGCCACGAGCCTATGTAAATTTACCCGGAGGACAATCCGGCAATCCAGCCAGTCCTCATTTTCGCGATATGTTAGATCAGTTTTTTGAAGGAAAATATTACGAAGTGTCATTGAAACCTGATGCATCGAGCTGGATTCCAACAAGACAAATAAATATCCATACGAAATGAAAAAAAATAATCTACTTGCGGCGATACTCATGGTTATTGGAATTGCCGCGCTAGGGTTTTTAACTTCCTGGTGGTTTTCTGCGATTTGGGTTGTATTCATCGTTGCATTGTTTAAACTAAGCGCAAAGCAGGGTATGCTATTTGGAGGACTTAGTTTTAGTATTGTATGGACGGGTGTCGCCATTTACATGATTTCGATTGATGCTACGGCAATTTTAGCGAAGACGGGAGCATTGCTTGGTGGTCTATCCCCTGCCATTATGGTTGTGATTGTTCTGATCATCAGTTCTATCACGGGAATACTTTCAGGATGGTTAGGGAGTAGAATTGGAGGTCATCTTGAGCTTAGAAAAGCTGCAAAAGCAAATAAGGTGTAAAGGATGCCCGAGAGATTAGCAATCTGCTTGTGAATTTTCCCAAGGCAATGATTGATTATTTGATAACCACTGTGATAATTTTACCAAGTGAAGATTCCAATTCATTAAACGAACCGGCTAATGATTGAAACTTTACCTCCTACTGAAGCTGAAAAATTGCATCCGGATGCTCAAAAAAGAGTGCACAAGATTAAAAAGTTTTATAAAAAACTTGCAAGTTGGGCAGGTACTAGTATTTTCCTTGTAGCCCTTGATCTTTTTTTTTCAGGATCCATTACATGGTCAAAATTCCCGGTTTTTTTCTGGGGGGGTTCTTTATTGCTTCAATTCTTTACTGTCCTTCAACTTCAGCGTATGGATAAAGCATGGGAAGAAAAGTTGATGAGAAAGTTTACGGGCAGATCTAACACTGATACATCTCCAATGCAACAAAAAATTCCATTAACTAAAAGTGAAGACTTCAGTGAGGAATTACTTCAGTATCCTACTGAACGTGAAAAAGAAATGGCCGATCTATCTAGATACAGAAAAATAAAATAGCCGTGGAAAGAGGATGATTTAGTTTGATTACAAAATTCAAGTATCCACTTTGACAACTAAATTATGTCTCTCTTGAGGGAATTTTGCTTACCCGCATAATTCGTTTAATACTGTACTTCCCTCCCCCATTTGCTGCAAGGATTAATAAGCCTCCGGCGATCGCAATATTTCGCATAAAGAAAATCGCATTCAGCCTTTGTATATGCGCAGGGTCATTCCAGAACGAATAGACAATGCATGTGATGGGTATCCAGTATAGCAATAACAAAAGCACTCCAAATTTTATCCTATATCCTGTAAGTAGCAACAATGCTCCTAATAGCAACATGGTAATGGAGGCATAGAGCAATAAATCCTGTTTCCAGAAAATACCATATTCTCCCATAGTTGTTTTGGTTTGCTCTGCATACAGTATGGAATCCACTGCTTCAAAGACAAAAATGGCGCTCATCATGATGCGCCCTATAATATCGTAGAGATGAGACATAGATTGAAATTAAATATACTTTTTTGTAACCCACTTGGCGACAGCCTTTGCTGAAAATTGTCCGTCCATCGCCGCCGAGACAATCCCTCCTGCGTATCCTGCACCTTCACCGCAAGGAAATAATCCTTCAATTTCGATATGCATTCCACTATCCGGATCCCTTGGAATTCTTACGGGACTTGATGTCCTGCTTTCTGTCGCAACTACGATTGCGTCCGGATAAATAAACCCTTTCATTTTGTGGTCAAAGCCAATAATCCCATATTTCAAACGATCATAAATCCAGGAAGGAAGCGCTTCATGCAAAGGTGCTGTAAATAATCCCGGAATGTAACTCGTGACCGGTAAATGTTCCGATTCTCTTTTTTTGACGAAATCAGTAATTCGTTGTGCAGGCGCTGCTTGTGAGCCGTCCCCTAATTGAAACATCTTCTGTTCGACAGCTCGCTGGAAAGCAACTCCCATCAGCGGACCATACTGTTTGTAATCCTGAAGATCCTCCAGTTCTACAGATGTAACCACGCCAGCATTCGCAAATGGACTATCTCTTCTTGAGAGTGACATACCATTTACAACTATTTCCCCCGGAGCGGTTGCTGCAGGTACGATGAGACCACCCGGGCACATGCAAAATGAAAAAATACCTCTTTTATCAACTTGTGCATTAAGCGCATAACTGGCTGCAGGAAGGAGTGAAGGTCGAGGATCCATACCATATTGGCATTCATCCACGAAGGACTGAGAATGTTCAACGCGCAACCCAAGAGCAAAAGGTTTGGCTTCAATAGCTACCCTTTTTTCTGCTAATAATTCAAAAATATCTCGTGCACTATGACCTGTTGCCAGGATTAGAGTTTCTACCGGGACGGTGTCCTGCTCATTAATCTGAATTGCTTTTATTCGTCGCGGTGAAGCATCTTCAATGATCAGATCACTCACCCACGAATTGAATAGAATGCGACCTCCGCGTTCTTCAATAAACTTCCTCATGGTTGCAATAATCAAGGGTAGTTTATTGGAACCAATGTGCGGGTGAGCATCCACTAAAATATCCGGATGAGCGCCGCATTCAACAAGTGTATTCAGAATGGATTCAATACTTCCACGTTTCACTGAGCGTGTATAGAGTTTACCATCTGAATAAGTGCCTGCACCACCTTCACCAAAACAATAATTGGAATGTGGATTGACGATACCATCTTGTTGAATAGCTTTTAGATCCTTTCTTCTGGCCTGTGCGTCTTTCCCCCTTTCTACCACTACGGGTCGTAACCCGGCTTTGATACATTCCAATGCAGCAAAATATCCTGCGGGACCTGCACCAATTATATGGACCTCTCTGGCATTACTTACATCAGGAAGTCTATCAAGTTCCAGTGGAATGATGGGCAACACCTCATCCGTTGCTACTACAGCACGAATAAGATAAACAGGTGGCCTAAACCTTGCATCCAATGAACGACGCAAAAGCCTGTAGCCTGTTATGTCTTTAAGCGGAATTTTTGCAGCCTTTGCTATTGATTCTTTCAACAACACTTCATCCTCTGCATCTTCGGGTGCAATCCTGATATCTACTTCACGCATCAATATATCCAGGCTTCAGAATTGATAGATGCACGTGCCTCGCTTAATGTCTTTCGAAGAGTTTCCTGATCGCAAGAAGTTCGTATGGCAACTTTCGTGAGAGAACCTCCTTTGATTTGTTCTGTGCTGTAACCTAAACTTACGAGTCGCTCTTCCATGTTTGTAACATTATCATTATTTGAAAATGCGCCTACGACAATGAAGCACGCTGATCCATCACTTTTAGAAACTACAGGTTTGGTTTCAGGAGGTGATTCAGGTTCGGGTTCGATAATAGGAGCTGTATCAACAGGTATTTCCTCTTCAATAATATCTATAGTGTCAGTTATAATGATTTCAGGTTCAACAACTGAGACAGAATCATTTGTGATGTTGGCATACTGGTTCATCCTTTTCCTGTTGCTTAAAATATCCCATGCCAGATATGCACATAAAAGCGTAATCAGAATAAGTGCACTTAAAAGTATTGTCCACCAAAGGCGCGACGTCGCATCGGAGATTATGACCCCAGGTGGAGGAGTTACCTCAACCCCGGGTTCCGGTTTTTCGATTACCGGATCAGTAACCCAACTTGTTTCTCTGATTGGCTCAGGGACTGACTCCTCATAGATTACAATAGGTTTGGGTGTCGTGTAGACTTCCTGAACTTCAAGTGCGGCGGGGATGATTTCTTTTGGGAGTAGAATCTCTATTGTGTCCAAACCTTTGAATGAAAGATTAAAGGCATCCCAATCAGGCGTAAAATGGAGGATCGAAGAATGGGATTTGGAGAATGTTCCAAATTGCTCTATGGTGTATGGCTCCCCTGAATTGACATGCTGCTGAACGCGCTGTACAAAAGCTGAGATAGCTTCGATGGCTTCAATGGTTGTGATGCCGGAAACGTAATGCATGTAGGCAGGCAACATCTCACCTGAAGCATGAGCATCCACTTCAAACTTTGGTTCAAAATAAGGGGGCTTAATCCTGGCCTCGTGAATCTCAACCACTGCAGGATGAAAAATGGCATCAAAACGACCTAATCCGGCGACATAGACCGAAGGCACCTGTTGAAGGAGGTCAAGGATATAGTAGGGTACCTTATCTGATTGCACACTCTAAATTAAAGTATAGATCTTGTATTGTAAAAAATCTTAATAGGATCGCGAAGTATTCTTTTGAGGAATTAAGAAAACAAATCTTTGTAAGAAAAAACTTATCGCTTAGCTGGAGCTTCTGCTTTTACCGGTTTCCTTTTTCTACGAGTCTTAAACAATTCAACAACTTCTTTTTCCCGCATGAATTCCCAGTCGGGAAATTTATCCATCACGAAATGTTTAATGTCCTGGTATTGTGCACTACGCTTGTCTGTGAATTGTTTCATGCCCCGTTGTACAAATTCCATACTTAAATCCCGGAGACGTAGACTAAATTCTTTGTTGGCGAAGATGTCCATATATAACTTCATAAAACGGGCTATGCTATCATCATGAGCAACATCAATATCAGATTTGCGATGATCCTGACCTATAAACGTTTTGTAATCTTCTACGGGCAAGTTGGCAATCAGTCTTTCAAAGTGGCCGAAGATGGTATGGCGCAACCCTTCATTGATGTCAGAGAGACCTTCATGATTTTCATAAAAATTTCGTGTTGCCTCAATAGCATCTTCATGAATGTAACCTTTCTGATGAATTACATTACTGAGATTAGAATATTTTAATAGATCATCCTCAATGGATGTATCTAATAATCTGAAGACATTCAGATCTGATTCTTTATCAAGCGGTAATCCTTTCTCTTCAATTTCGAGAACGTATTTAAAATACTTTTCATTGAATCCGGGAAAATTTACCCGGGCATTATTCAATAAACCTTTAATCCAGTCTTCGTGTCCCTCATGTGGAAAATAGCGGCTAAACAAAGCCAACATGCGCAGATGCTCTTCTTCCTTTTTGAATTCTTCATTGTTGAGGAATTCTTTAAAGTTTGGAAGCAGGCTCATGTTCACCATTCCATGCTTAATCCTGTATTGAATAAATTTTTCAAGTGCTGAAAAATATGTTTTTAATTCCGGAATCGTTTTAGGGAAATCAGCTGAATGATAGTTGTGATTAACAAACTGCCTGTAGTAGTTATCGTATGCTTGTTTTCTAGCAGGCAGTGTACGCAGTTTATCTACGATCATGGATTCGTAGAAG
>JAYUXX010000402.1:0-3300 GCA_043752765.1 Saprospiraceae bacterium
AACATTATCGCCGAAAGCTCAGTGTACGAAACCCAGCCTTGGGGTGTTGAAGATCAGCCATGGTTTATCAACCAGGTGATCGCAATATCCTCCCCCCTGGAACCCGATGAATTAATCTACTCTGTAAAAAAGATCGAAAAGCAGGCTGGCAGACTTCCCAATGAACAATGGCACGCTCGTCATATTGACATTGACATACTTCTCGCCGGAGATCTTGTATTGGAACAGGAAGGACTTACGATCCCGCACCCTCTCTTTCATACACGCAACTTTACCCTCATCCCATTGATGGAAATTGGGGCTAATCTTATTCATCCTTTGCTAGGCATATCGATTGAAGAGCTTTATCTGGAATGCCGCGATACAGGGGAAGTCTATATATTCAATGCAGATGAGCCGGGTGACCCCATATAAATACATTTGTATAGAAGGCAACATTGGTTCAGGCAAAACCAGTCTTTGTGAAATAATAGCTAAACGGCATCCTGCCCAACTGGTGCTCGAAGAATTTGATGATAACCCTTTTCTTCCTTTTTTCTATCAAAATCCTGAGCGATATGCGTTTACGGTCGAGTTATTTTTCATGGCTGAACGCCACAAGCAATTATCCCAGATAACGATACAGGAAGATCTCTTTTACAAATTTACAATTGCGGATTATTCGTTCTGGAAGACTTTGATTTTTGCCCGAAAGAACCTGGATGAAAAAGAATACCGACTGTTCCAGCGATTGTTTTCAACGTTAAACGCAACGTCACCCAATCCGGAATTATTGATCTATCTCCACAGAACACCTCGGAAATTACTCGAGCATATAAACAAACGCGACCGGGGATACGAACATAATATTAGTGCCCAGTATTTACAGTTGATCCAGGATTCCTATTTCGAATTTTTCTATAGTCAACCTTCATATCCGATTGTGATTGTAGATATAGAAGATCTGGATTTTGTATCTGAACCATCCCATTTGGAAGAAATAGAGAATATAATTTTTAAAGAATACAGGCCGGGTCTTCACCGAATTAGTCTGCGACTTTGATAAAGGTTGAACTTTAGTAGAAGACCAATTTTTATCCCTCCAAATTTTAAAAATCTTTAGGCGTCAACTAACAAGTGTACTTTCAAATACGTGTTAACGGTAGCCATCACCTCGATACCCTGATAGACAAATAGTAATTCATCTATGTGAAGTGAGGAAATCATTATTTTGGCTACGCCTCCTTTGGGAACAGGTATTTCGATCGGCTTTTCTTTTAACTTTTCAAATTGTTTTTGCAACATAATATTTGCCTGCTCTTCAATTTTGCGATCAATTTTAGAACCCATAAACGTTTGTGCAAACCAGCCTGCACTTTTTAGAAATAAATTATTGCTATCTGTCTTAAGTTTCAAGTCAGTGATCAGAATTCGTTGATTTGTCGCATCCCATTCAGGCCGGGAATTGATTTCTACTGATGAGCTTTCTTTATCCTGAAGATTGGCCGTAAAATTGAGGGTTCCCACACCCAGATTTATTTTCAGATTGGTCAGGGAATATTGTTCGTTGATGGGTATCACCACCTTCAAGTTGGATAAATAGTTGTCGATCCAGGATTCTTCTATCAGGATCTCAATTTTTAATGAAGAACAATCTTGCGATGTCGTAGGGATTGGATTCGGGTTCACTTTATTTGTCTATTTTTCAAATTAAATCAATGTTTAGTATTATGCAAACACGGTTTATTGTGATAATGTTATTTTCTTTTCTTTTTCTATCCGGAATCGAGGCGCAGAAAAATAAAAATAGTATTCCTGTCCATACCCAGGTAGACACTTCAATGTGGAGGAGTTTGCAATGGCGAAGTATAGGGCCATTTCGAGGTGGCCGATCAGCAAGTGTTACCGGAGTAAAAGGAAAGCCGAGTTTGTATTATTTCGGATCCACAGGTGGAGGTGTTTGGAGGACAAAGGATGGGGGGCAGTCCTGGGCCAATATTTCAGATGGGTTTTTCGGAGGGAGTGTTGGAGCCATTGAAGTTTCTTCTTCCGATCCAAATGTGATCTACGTCGGAGGTGGAGAAGCCACAGTGAGAGGCAACGTTTCTTATGGATATGGAATGTGGCGGTCCACAGATGCCGGAGCAACCTGGGAGAAAGCAGGACTGGAAAAATCAAAACACATTCCCCGGGTCAGGGTACATCCGAATAATCCGGATATCGTGTATGCTGCTGTACTTGGTGATCTTTTCAATGATACAAAAGAACGAGGCATATATAAATCTATTGATGGCGGAAGGACCTGGAAACAGACATTATTTGTAAATGAAAGATCCGGAGCGATAGATCTCATCATGGATCCTAATAATGCAAGAGTGATGTATGCTTCGACATGGAGGGTCCATAGAAATCCCTACGAATTGAGCAGTGGTGGCGAAGGATCTGCAATCTGGAAAAGTAAAGATGGAGGGGAAACGTGGGAAAATATATCTGGCCACAAAGGGCTGCCAAAAGGGATATGGGGCATATCAGGCATTACTATTTCTCCGGTCAATAGCAATCGTCTTTGGGCAATCATCGAAAATGAAAACGGCGGAGTTTATGGTTCAGAAGATGGTGGAAAAACATGGAATAAATTAAATGAAGATCGAAATTTGCGTCAGCGGGCCTGGTATTACTCTCGGATCTTTGCGGATCCAGTGTCTGAAGATGTAGTTTATGTGGTAAATGTATCCTATCACAAATCTAAGGATGGTGGAAAAACATTTGCATCCTACAATGCTAACCATGGTGATCATCATGACTTGTGGATTGATCCGTCGGATGCGCGCAGGATGATTATAGGAGATGATGGAGGCGCACAGGTTAGTTATGATGGCGGAGAGAATTGGTCTACCTATCATAATCAACCCACAGCTCAGTTTTATCGGGTCACGACCGACAATCATTTTCCTTATCGCATCTATGGAGCACAGCAGGATAATAGTACAGTGCGAATATCACACAGATCCGATGGAGGTGGAATAGGTGAAGATGATTGGGAGCCAACTGCAGGCTGTGAGTGTGGCCATATTGCTATAGATCCGTTAAATAATGATATCGTTTATGGTGGTTGTTATGGAGGAATTATTAAACGATTTGATCACCGTACAAAATTTTCAAGGAGTATTGATGTGTGGCCTGATTTTCCACTGGGTCATGGTGCGGAGGATAGTCGCTACCGATTTCAGTGGAATGCTCCACTTTTTTTCTCACCGCATGATCCGAAAAAATTGTACACGGCTTCCAATCATTTGCATGTGACTACTAATGAAGGGCAAA
>JAYUXX010000403.1:0-8063 GCA_043752765.1 Saprospiraceae bacterium
ATACGAATAAGCCAACTCAGGCAACACAGGAGCCTGTATGACAGTCTTAAATGTATCCTGCTGGCATGATATCAGCACGACCAGTAAGCAGAGGGCTACTAGAGTGAGACGAGTTTTCATAATGTGATATTTATTTAAAGTTAAAGATGAAATCGCAAATAAAGTGTCATGGGTTCAGATACATTTAATTTTCTTCCTATGACAGTTTCCTTTGTATTATCGAAATCAGGAAAATTTGTAAAGAGCTGTTGCAATTCTGATTGACTATAAGAATAAATCAACCCTGCATCTGTTCCAATGCTAATCCTGGGATGAACAAAAAATCTGAAGTCTAAAATTGGACCCGCACCTCCATTCCATTGTAATCTTCTTGTAGTGACCCGATCAAATCCACTGTCTTCAATAATGTCTTCTCGTGACCACCCCCCTTCATACCGCAAACCTGCCTTGATTAACCACCGTTTATCTGAAAATATACTTCTTGTAATTGCGAGATGCCCTGAAACAGATACCTGATCTGATATTTCAGTATCCACGAATCCATCATGCTTAGTATCCAATGCATTATAGCCTGGTCGAAATCCGGCTTGCAATGCATATTTGTGTCCTGAAAACTCTAACACAAATGCTGCATAAGATGGATTCGGGGTTTCAGCATTTAAAAGATTATGAAGGATATCACCCGCACTGATTCCCAGGCTCTAATGATAGTAACGAGGTTCCTCAGATTGCCCGAAACACAATGTTGTGACAAAGCATAAAATGCTGATATGTAAAGAAAAAGTCTTCATATCAGGACATTGGGAATTTTAACATGAATGTCCTGGCCTCACCATTAGAAAATGAGACGCCGATCACATAAATAATATTGTCATCAATTATGACATCTGCGAAATTCGCATCCGGCAAATTAAAAGTCACTTGATGGGTGATGTTTTGAAGATTCGAAATATCTGCCAGTATAAGTTTAGTAGCATTGTTTTCAATGAGGACATAAGCTACTTTTTTTTCATCCGGAGATAGTCTTGACATGAAGACAAAATCATTTGGATTTTTATTTAATGTGCCTATAATATTGCCATCCCGATCGACCAGGGTCCCAAGCCTTCCACCTATAAATATTTCTGTCCCTGTAGCTGAAGAATGTTGATTGGATGGCTGCGATATCCCGGGACTTTTGGTTTTCAATAATGTGATTTTTCCGGAAGCATCGACAGAATATTTATTTATAGCCTCTGATCCTATTTCTAAGACAATATTTGGATTACCGGAAAAGACACCAATATTCCGGCTACCTAACATACCCGCCTTCGAATCTATTATATTCAAATTGGAACGATTCAACACCTGAAAACTTTTTCCATTTTCCTCTACAGCCGCAAAAAGGAAATCCTGAAATGGTTCAACTGCAAAAAGTACCCCGCTAAACTCTTTCAACATACTGGAAGTCAATTCAGGAAATCTGTATTTTCTTAACCGGGGAGGAGAAGGATCATATGCAAATACGTTAGTGATGCCACCCCACGTGGAAAGTTCAATGACCGGAAATGAAAGAATGATATCGGTGGACGTGTGTGTTACAGCTTCAGTTTTATAATTGAAAATAGCAAGGTGTTGATTGGCTCTGTCAAATAGAACCATCTCATCTAAACCATTCTCATGCGCACCTCTGTCGTAGAATCCCGAAAATAGTTTAAAATCCTGCGTTACACAGACATTATTGGATTGAATAAAACGGTCATCGACAGATACGTAGAGTTTGTAACAGACATTCGATGAGAACAATATTTCAGATGAAAAAAAAGAAGTCACATCCATCATCAATTTTCTTCAACAAAGTCACATCAGTGGACAATATAGGGACCGGAGAAGAAGGTATCTCCTCGGATGATTGCAGGATAATATATTCTTTAAAACCCGTTACCCTCACCGGCGCCCAACTCAACACAGTCAATGATAAATTCTGAGTGGCTGATAAGGTTAACGGCGGATTAATATTTGAAGCCGGAGGGTTATCTAATGAACATGATATGAGAATCGAAAGGCCTGAAAGCCAAAATAATCCCCTTTGTATTCCTGTTCTTTTCATCTTGTGGGTGACTGACCTATTATATTACAATGTTGGTAGACGGCAACCAAATGCTTGTGGGTTGGGTTTAATCCATAAATTTGTTTTGTGAATAGAGTACCTACAGCGCACTTTGCTGAATTTATTGATTTTTTTCCTCCACTGGATCCTCCCTTTAGCCTTCTTCCGGATATTGGCCAGATACCTTCTGTCTTAATGCCGCTTCCCGGAGCTATGCTGGACGCTTATATTTTTCCCTTTGAAGGTGAAGAAGTTGATGAATACACAGAATACATTCCATATGCGAGAATTGCAGGTACGAAGAATTACTTTGCATTGATCTATTGGAAAGCCGGCGTCATGCAATATGAGTTTATACTCGCCACATACTCTGTGGAGGGACTTCCCCTGAGCCATGCCATCATCGGGGGACTGCGGGCCGATGATAAGGGACTTCTACACTCAGTTGCCGTGATTCATGAGGATATGAGCTTAACGATCGCTGAAGGTGTGGCTGTCGAGGAAGAAGAAATTGACCTTAATCAAACGAATACATACCAGATGACAATTCAGCCAACTGGTCAAATAAGCTATGGAGCGAATGATGAAGAATAAAAAAGCGATATCCGGATCTCCAGCTCGTGTCACTGGTTCAAAAGGACATAAACTTCCCTATGAGAAGTTGAGAATCATTGTTCAGGATACTATACAACGTAACAGGACCCAGACCTGGACCGCCCGTCAATTACTTAAGAAGATTAAAGTGGCTAATAACAAAGCCGATGTTGCCCGGATTCTGGAGTCATTGGTAAAACAAGGAAAAATGACCTCGTCTGAAGAGGGTGTATATACGAGCCTCATGACCCCACGCCTATCAGAAGATAAAGTCCTACCCGCAAAAGCAGTAGGCAACAATCTTCATTCAGGAACCGTCGATCTGACAAGATCCGGTGCCGCATATGTGATTGTTGAAGGCATGGAAGAGGATGTCTACATCACACCCAGGAATGTGGGAGGGGCTATGAACCGGGACAAAGTAGAAATAGAAATTCTCTCTGCGAGACGTGGTCGTAAACCTGAAGGACGAATTGTAAATGTTGTCAAAAGAGCAATAGAACAAGTCATGGGCACTCTCAAAATGTTTAAAAGTTTTGCAGTAGTGACACCGGATCGATTGAACATGAAATTTGATATCATTATTCCTTCTGATAAACTTGGTGAAGCAGTTGATGGAGATAAAGTCGTGGCAAAGATTACCGGATGGGAAAAGGAATCGCCTACCGGTGAGATCGTTCATGTATTGGGAGCGTCAGGAAGCCATGAACTGGAAATGCAATCCATATTAATTCACAACGGGTTCAATCTGGCTTTTCCTGAGGCTGTGATCGAGGAGAGCAGAAATCTACCAGATGAAATCTCGGAGGAAGAAATTGCAAAGCGACGTGATTGCAGAAAAGTCACAACGTTTACGATTGATCCCATTACAGCTAAAGATTTTGATGATGCCATTTCCATTCAGACACTTGAAAATGGAAATACCGAAATCGGAGTTCATATCGCTGATGTCTCTCATTACGTGAAGCCGGGAACAGCTTTGGACAAGGAAGCTTATTTAAGATCTACTTCCGTTTACCTCGTGGACAGAGTATGCCCAATGTTGCCTGAAAAGTTATCGAATGAATTGTGTTCGCTTCGCCCACTTGAAGAAAGTTTATGCTACTCATCTGTTTTTGAATTAGATGAAGATTATAAAGTTATAAACCGTTGGTTTGGACGAACAGTCATTTATTCAGATCACCGTTTTTCTTATGAAGATGCTCAGGTGGGTCTGGAAACGGGCGAAGGGCCATTTGTAGCAGAACTCAAAAAGCTCGATAAGATTGCAAAGTCGCTGAGGAAAAAAAGATTTAAAGATGGTGCGATCACTTTTGAAACAGATGAACTTCAATTCAAAGTAGATGAAATGGGAGAAACCCTTGAGATTTTTGTCAAGGAAAGAAAGGATACACACTTACTTATCGAAGATTTTATGCTTCTCGCAAACCGTGAAGTGGCTACGTTGATTGCACAGAAAAGTAAAGAGAGAGAGATCCCATTTCCATATCGGGTACATGATGTGCCGGATGCCGAAAGACTGATTGATTTTCAGAAGTTCGCAAAAGAGTTGGGTTTCCAAATGCAGATAGATACGCCGAAACAAGTATCCAAATCTTTTAACAGGCTTGCAGAAGCATCGAAAGAAGATGAAAAATTAAGGTTGCTTGAACCTCTTGCGATCAGGACTATGGCAAAGGCAGTCTACACAACAAACAACATTGGCCACTATGGTCTTGCATTTGAATACTATACCCATTTTACTTCGCCGATTAGACGATATTCAGATGTTCTCGTGCATCGAATTCTGGATGCAAATCTGAAAGAACCCGTAAGAGAAGATAAGACGACACTTGAAGCTCGATGTAAACATATCTCAGACAGGGAACGTGCAGCTATGACTGCCGAACGTGAGTCAGTGAAGTATAAGCAAATGGAATTCCTCCAAAACAAAGTTGGACAAGAATTTCCCGGTGTTATATCAGGCGTAATTGAAAGTGGAATTTTTGTAGAACTTGAAGAGTCCAGAGCTGAAGGAATGATTTCCTTTCGGACGATGCATGGTGGATTTTCAATGACAGCACCATACACCGCGGGAGCAAGAACAGGAGAAAGGTATACGATCGGACAGCCTGTCATGGTTCGCATTCGCAAAATCGATATGACTTCGAGACAGATGGATCTGGAAATGGTTGCAAATGAAGATCAACAGCCTATGGGAGAAGTTAGAAGAGGAAAAAGTGATGTACAAAAAAACATGGAGGGAATCGTAAGGAAAGCGAAAACTGACCTGCCCGCCCGAAAGCGTGATGAAAGAAAAATAAAAAGTGATTCGCCACAAGATAGAAGGGGTGCCACTAAATCAAGATCGACTCAATCGAGAGGGAAGAAGAAGTAATACTCACTCTTTAATTTTTAACGCTTTGTATGTTAATCAGATTTAGAAGTTGAGTGCACACCCAGGAAGTAACAATTCGAACCCTTCCAGAATTGTTGCTCAAATTCGATGCGTGAAAAACCCTTTACGCTTTCTTTTTTAAGGTAGTCCCCCATCAGGCAAATTTTATATTGAAGTTGATTATTTAAAAAATCAAATAGCTCACCAGGGTTTACACCATATCGATCAGAACCGCCAATTCCATGTTCGAAAATTAAATACGGCTTCCATTTTTGAATCGTTTGCGTGGCACCACGAAGTACATCAAACTCGCCACCTTCCACATCAATTTTAATCAGATGAATCGGCACTTCAGGTGAAATCACTTCATCTAATTGTCTGACCTGCACCTTTATCTCAACAATGTTTTCCTCGCCCTTATATTGGCGTTGTTTAAGTCCTGAATAGGTTGGATTACTGACCACATAATTAAAAGTGGTTTCTTTATTTTCGTTTCCCAATGCATACGGATAGATATCAGCACGATTTCCAAATTTGCTTTTCAGATAACTAAACTGTATCGGAACGGGTTCGAATCCAATGTGTCGTGCACCTGATGCGTTGGCCATCATGGATTCAAGAATATCGCCTCGAAAACAACCTATGTCAATACACACACTATCTTCTTTGCAAACTTTTTTTAAGATGGCCTTAGTCTGTCTGTCATATCGCTCATTGAGCGTAAGCGGCCACGGCCAGTGGCGTATCAATGTTTTTAATAACTCCCTCATTTGGACGTAGGTATAGGTAGGTTATTATAGAGAATCATGTTCGTTGAGTAGATAACACATGTATCATTTATAGGCCGGATAAGTAAATTATCAATCACAGGTCCCGTTTGGTCTATGAATAGTTCATATACAAATCCTTTACCCTGAGTTTTTAGTGGAAAAGAAATCTGGATCCATTCACCACTGGCTTCTGCCCATAGTATAGACTCACGATGCAGTCCCGAATTCATTACTATTTTTCCGAATGGATCAGTCTCCATCATACGCGGAACAGGTACATGACCTCTGAGGTTATCAATGTGCGACCAAAAACTGACTTCCCAATCTCGGGCAACAATACTTGTATCTGAATAGGTCCATATAGATTGTGGTTCTGTTTTAATAACAAGTGCTCCAGTACCTGTCATGGCTGTATCACATTTATTTTCTTCAAACCCATCGTACCATCCAGTACATTTTTCCATTGAAGCCGAATCAGGCATCGATGGCATTTGTAATGTTTTAAACACATGGGAGGGTAGGGTATACAACGTGATAGATTGATATGCGCCTATCTTCTGAGCCATAGTAATCCACTTACGTTCAGCTGGAATTACAAATTCTTCCTCACACAATAATAGTATTGGTCTGGAATCGAAAAGCTGAGCACGTTTTTTTGGAGAATAGGGTGTAGATATTAGTTCTACGATATCGACACCTTGTGAAACAGATGTACGCGACATCGCATAATCAATTAAAGGCAATCCAGTCTCCATAGAAGCGTGAATACCTTCGCGCATCGTCCAGAAGCCCCTCGCCACACCAACTGTTTCATTACCAATCGCCACGAGAGGTAATTGCAAGATTGCCTGGAAATCTTCCGGCTTTAACCCCGCTGAAGTTAGCAAGGGCACGTAATCATCTTTAGCGGCCGACATCCATTTGTTTTCATGGAATATAGGTTCACGAATGGCTTTTATATTCTGCCATGATTCAAATCCCCAGATAAGAAATACAGCCCCAAATAAATAATTACCTGTTCTGGCAAGATCTTTTTCCCGCAATTTTAAATAAACACGCCATAGCAGATAACTGCATACCAGCATATATAAATAGTAAAAAGCTATTCCGAATCGGCCAAGTCCACGGAATTGTTTTAGGAGTGGCACGAGCTCCCACAAAAATTTAAATCCGTTTTGATAAATAATACCACTCGCCATCAACCATGTCAGGAAGGCCGCACCTGCAAATGCTTTGACATGCGTATTCATAAATTCATCATCCCTCCGCCTTAAAAAGAATATCAGGAACGCCGGCAACATCAAAAATCCAATAAGTCCCGTGTAGGCTATCTTTTCATTAATGGGCTTCTCTTTTATTTTTAGAATAGGCATCCAGGCTTTATCAAAAGGAGAGATAAAGGAGAAAAAAGTAGTTGCAAATGTTACCGAATGATAATCAATACCCCAGGGTTCAATCGGACGATCTTTTACATGATCCGTCATGCTGCGCAGGCCAATTAAAAATATAACCGGTACTATGATAACCGCTGCAAGCCAGGGCAATACGGATTTCAGGAATATCTTTTCAGACCGGTGATACCACAGCCAGAAAAGCAAATAGGACAATAAAACCACAAGCCCTATAAATAGAAAATACATATGAAACAAACTCATGACCACAACCAGGAAGGCTGCTAATAGACTCCACATCCATCGCTTACGCGTATCTCTTACAAGGAAATCAACCAACAAATAAAGTAGAGGTAAAAAGACAACATACGCAAGTCCAAAATGTCCATGAAAGCGCAGCAGTTGAGGCGAAAGAAAAATGATACACATGGAAGATCCTAATGACCACCATCTTCCTACTTCCCACCTTCGTAAGAGTAAATAGGCTATAATGACTCCGAAGTACAGCGATAACAGCAACAATATATTTAATGTCCCTACGACATGCCCGTCCATATCTACTATATGTCTATCCAACCATCGTAACAGAATAGCGAGTATGGGTTGATTATCAGTGTAGATGATATGCTCACCATATGGATAATTCATTCCCGAGAATTGCCATCCATTATCATGTTCAACATAATAGGCAAGCGTGTAATAATTCTTCAACCCATCACCTGTGTTTTCATACAGGTAACAAGCAGGACATTTGAAAATCTTTGTGAAGTGACTATAGATGAATATCGCAGGAAGCGAAAGAACAAAAATCATCCAAAGAATGCGCGGCCATCGATTCATGA
>JAYUXX010000404.1:0-8058 GCA_043752765.1 Saprospiraceae bacterium
CAAGGAGCCCAAGTCTACAATCAATTAAGCGCCAATATAAGGGTACCTCTCTAAAGTGACCCGCAATAAGTGCAAGCGGGAAAACCAGAACACACGCAATACGTCCCCATTGGATGACCCAGATATTTTTGACAGGATCCCTAAAAGGACCGATAAACATGATGGAGTATATAAAAACGAATCCTTTTGTGGATTTGGGCTTGGTTCATTGTATTTAGGTTGACATCTTAGAATTGTTAGTTTATCCCAATGGCGATGGTGAATCATTATGCTGCAATTATAAATTTTCATAAAATCTTAATCGGTTTCGCAGTTCAGTTACTTCATTTTGTAGTTGATGGACCCGAACCAATAGATGAGAAATGGTATCAATTCCTTCCATATTAATTTCAAGATCGTAGTGCAGCCGCATCATTTTTTCGAGATCTCTGATTTTCTTCTTTTCGACAAACTTTGTATCCTCAATGATATCAACTTCGAGTAAACCAAAGGATACCAGTGCATCGATGAAAGTAGGCTCGACTTCATAACTTGCGCAGATTAGTTCAAGGCGGATCAATTCTTCTTTTTCCATGTTATCTCAGCTTGGATAATTCAGTAAATAGTTCCTTTTCTTTATCGCTTAGGAAAGTTGGAATTTTTATTTTAAACGTGACATATAAATCTCCAAACTGACCCTCATTTTTATAAATGGGAAATCCTTTTCCTTTGAGTTTTACTTTCGTTCCATTCATCGTTTCAGGCTTGATCTTAATTTTTACCTTTCCATCAAAGGTGTCTATCTCCATCTCTCCGCCGAGTATTGCAATATATAGATCAAGGTCCAGATCACGATATAAATCGTTTTTTTCACGCCTGAATTCAGGATGAGCCTTTAACTGGAACGTAATGTAAAGATCACCTGCGGGTCCTCCATTGACGCCCGGACTTCCATGTCCGGCAATTTTTATGGTCTGTCCATTTTCAACACCTGCAGGAATCGTAATGCGAATATTTTTGCCATTGACGGTGAGCGTTCTTTTATTCGTCTCATAAACTTCTTTGAGATCCAGATGAAGCTCTGCATTGAAATCCTGGCCTCGGAATTTTGACTGTTTTCTTTGGTTGCCAAATGGCTCACTCCCAAACATGGATTCGAAGTATTCAGAAAAATCCTGCTCTCCAAAAGAACCAGTTGTTGAACGTTCTCTATTGCCCTGCTGGCCCTGGTATTGTGTTCGTTGCTGTTTAGCCTTTTCAAATTCTTCAGCATGCATCCAGTCTTTACCATACCGGTCATACTTGGCTCTTTTAGTAGCATCACTCAATACCTCATTGGCTTCGTTAATCTGCTGAAATTTTTCTTTTGCCGATTTATCTCCCGGATTAACATCTGGATGATGCTTTCGCGCCATCTTGCGAAAGGCTTTTTTAATTTCTTCCTCGGATGCGGTCTTTGCTACACCGAGGATTTTGTAATAGTCTATGAATTCCATAATTCAATTTTCCCTTCCTCAAAATACGGCTAAAAAATTACTGAATGAAGCGCATCAGCTTTGCGAGATGATTTATTTGTTTGATTAGAATTTCATAAAACCCGATCTGGCGAGGAGAATAAAAAATATATTGGGTGGATTGATCGGTTTTGAGATAGCACCAGAAGTCAAAAACAAGAGTAGATAGAAAATTTTTTCGCCATTATAGGATTATCATCCCAGCCATTTTTTCCGATTTTACAACGTTGAATTTATTTTATGAGGACAATCATTTTTCGAAACTCATTCAGATCATTTGGCGGCCAATTTATTATTCATCCTTATGCGGCAGATAAATATTGAATGTGGCACCTTTCCCGGGCTCTCCATGGGCGACTATAATTCCATAATGGTTGTCTATTATTTTTTTACAAATAGCTAGGCCTATCCCTGTGCCGGGATACTCATTCTTGCCGTGGAGACGCTGGAATAAACCAAAAATTTGTTGATTAAAATTAGGTTCAAACCCAATTCCATTGTCTGATATCCCGATATGGCAATATTCTTTTTCTTTATCCAGAGCAGAATGATCCAATTTCTCTCCGGTAGCGATCGTACTCGTTACGATAATATGCGGGTTTCGCTCCGGACTGGTAAATTTTAAGGAGTTCACGAATAAATTGTGAAAAAGTTGCCGAATTTGAAAGGGTATCACACTGCATTCGCAAAGATTTTCATCTGTTATCCGGGCATTCTTCGCTAAGATTTCATCTTTCAGGTCACTTTTTACCTCATCAATAACCTGAGATAAATGAATTTTCTCAAACTTTCTGGCCAACGATCCGGTTCGCGAATACATGAGAACATCTTCTATCAGTAGTTGCATACGTTGTGCAGCATTTTTCATACGGATAAAATAATCCCTTCCCGTCTCCGACAAAGCATTCATTTCGGAATCCGTAATTCGTTTGGAGAAGATTTGAATTTTACGAAGGGGTTCTTGTAAGTCGTGGCTCGCTACGTATGCAAATGATGAAAGTTCCTCATTCGTTGTTTGCAAATCCCTATTTCGTTCCTCGAGGATAGATGCCATATTTACTAACTCCGTAATTTCATGGGTAATCGATAGTACTCCTGTAATTTCGTTGTAGCTATTATAAAGCGGAGTTACAAAACATTCACCCCATCCGGGACTTTTATGAAATTCGATTTTAGGAATATGCAAAGATTTTCCTTCCACAAGAATCTTGTGCATCGTGGATAGCCATTTTTCATTATTGTAATGAGGAAACAAATCAAACATATTTTTACCGAGAGCTTCGGCTTTGGGATAGCCGGAATGCTCCTCGCTTTTTCGATTCCAGGCCGTTATTTTAAAGTTCTTATCATAAGCCATGATAAGGTTTGGGCTGTTTTCAATTAGCATCTCAGCAAACAACTTTTGTTCCCTCAATTCATGCTCCGCATGGATTCGTTGTGTTATGTCATGAGCAACGATCATAATTGCGTATACACTTGCTTCATTGAACAGCGGGATATAATCTACCTGGTAGTAGCGTTCGGAAATAGGAGATGCTAATTTTTCCCTGCGGACATTTTCTCCTGCCAAAGCGCGGGTAATATCGCCTCTCAACTCAGCAGAAAGAATACTATGCGGAAGTTCCAGAATTTTCTTCCCTACCACATTCCCGGGATATGGCAGATATAGTTGACTTTTAGCCATTCTATTAATGGAGATACACCGTGTTTCTGTATCCAGAACAATAATGGAATCAGAAGATGAATTAAGGATCGTATCTGCAAACTGATTTCGTTCAACAAGCTGTTCTGTCCGGATTTTAACCCGGGCTTCCAGAGATCTTCCGGCATCCAATAATATTTCTTGTGTTTTCTTGCGTTCGATATTGCTAATCGTAAGCGAAAGATTCGTGACCACCATGATCGAAATGAATGCTTGTAAGGATATCAAAGCGTCATTCAACGGAAGATCACCAAACATACCTTGAAGATGTATTGTCCCGATCACTGCGATGACGGAGCATACTGCAATGGCGGAAATCGTTACATGCTTTTCAAACCGTAAAGCTCCCCATGCAAAAATCGGAATGAGCCAATACGAATAATTTAATAGTGAATGCGGAAATATCCAATTACTAAATATAATTCCGGAAACGACCACAACAGAAATGGAAAGGAATATCAATTCCCATACTTTTTTATTTTCAAATAGCTTAAATTGGTTTCTGATATGCGCGTACCATATTAGAATAAAGGAAGTCACTAACAGAATCCCGGAAAAATCACCTAGCCACCAGGTAATCCAGACTATAGGAAATTGATTGTGCGGAATAATGTCGGCTACATAAACCGTCGTGCTTCCGACAAGACTGCTGACGAAGCACATAGTGCCAGCCGTAAGAGAAAACAGAAATACATGGCTGACTTTGGTAAAGAACCGATCCACCGAATATTCCGGTATCGTTCTTTTTAGAAGAAAATTTCCCAGCAATGCCTCTGCCATATTTCCAATCGAAATGATCAGAGATAGACCAGCAGCTGTTGGATAGTCGACAGTTTGATTGGTAATGAAGATCATAAAGTTGGCAGCAAAGGCACCAAACAAAATTCCGGGGGCGATCCGGTTGCCCCATAACAGGACCATTGCAAACGCGAAGCCTGCTGAAGGCCATACCGGGGTTGCATTTGAAGATTCAAATTGAAGCAGCAAACTCATCCTCGCCAGCAAGAAATACATGCAGGCAGTAAACAAAACTTGTAGGAAATAGCGCAACCAGGAATGGGTACGAAAGAAGCCGGACATTTTTAATATATGATTTTCGGTCTACTAGAATTCAGTCATTAGAAAAGACTCCTTAACCGGAAAAGGAGGTTGCATGTTCCAATCCAGTCTCAGGACTTTTGCAAGCGCTCGTTTCCACATATGATGATCACTTGGTTTCTGTATATACAGATTTGCTCCGGATTGATACATGGTATCAATAATATCCTTGTTTGAGGAGGTAGAAAGAACGACAACCGGAACATTTAACAATTCCTGTTGCTCCCTGATTTCCAAAAGGCATTGGGCACCGTTTTTTCGAGGCATGTTGAGATCAAGGAAGATAAGGTTTGGCAATGAAGTCATAGAGTTCAATAACCCGGTAAGTTCGACGCCATCTCGAGCTCGGATTAGAGTAGGACAATTTTCAATGGAATTTAAAGCTTCTTCAAAAAATTGCGAGTCATCCTCATCATCCTCCGCCAGCAGGATATGTTTCACCGGTTCAATCATTTAGTGTAAGATATACGAAATTAACTTGATACCTGATAGATCCTGAGGTATCACATACAAAAGTCACTTATGGAAGTATTGTGTCAAAGCCGCACAATCCGTTTTTTTCATTGGACTTCCTTCAAATTTGAGCATTGAAACATTTTTAAATACCATTCTTCCACCCTTATCTACTGACTCACCATAACCCTCAATAAATTCATCACCCCGCTTTAGAAAAGCAACTTCCCTTTCAGACTCCATACCTTCTGCTATAAATTTATAGTCGGCCACCAATGTATCACCTCGCATCACACCAAATATATTTCCACCACTTTTATCTTTTTCAAAAAAGCGATAATGTAAATGTCCTATAGCGGAGGTTTTCTCTATAACTATCTCCATCAGAATACTATCTCTCCCCACAATAGCGAGGTAACAATTTTCTGCTTCATTTACCACCGGCTTATCAACAGAATCTACTTTTTCAGCGGTCACAGTTTCTTCCGGCTTTACACTGGTTTTGCAAGCCATGAATAGCAAACTTACTATACTAAATATGAAAAATGATTTCATTGGACTTAATTTATAATGTTAATATCGAACAAGGATAACGTCGATGACTAATGTTTAGATCAAAAAACATCATGATAATAATTCGCGTATTGAAGCAAGATGATGATCATCATGTTCCGCAGTAAAGTAAGCAAGATCAATCGGCCTCATCATCACCTTCAGTCTTGGATGCAGGGACTGAAAGTATAGCGTTTCTTCATCCAGATTCACGAGTCGATCGATAAATTGATTTCTTCGGGAGGAAAAAGAATGAAGTAAACTTTCAAGCGATTTGGTGTTATGATTAGCTCCCGATGTTTGCCTGTTGGTCATATCTGCAGCCCGAAGAAATTCCAATCGGGACAGGAAGTCATCAATCCTGCCGTCATGCAAATCTTCAAGATCCAAAAGATGCCCGATATGTTCTTTGATGCTCCACTTGCTATCACGCTGCAATAGAAGTTCCTCTTCTTTCAAAGGAAATGTAATCCACGTGAGCCGGGCTGTAGTACCGCGCAATCTTTCTAAAACATTGAACATCCATCCTGCAGGATAATCAAATGTGAATGTGCGATCAATCCATTTGGTACGAACCATAATTTTATCAATGAACTACAAAATAAGCATAATAGGTCTTCTAATAAAGGAAACTCAAGCCCATATTGTTGCAGTTCATCTCGATCCGATCCTTTATAGAAATGAAAACATATATTCCTGTGTGTGCGAATCAGGTATATAACTTTTGGTCCCGTTGACAGAAAAAACTTCGTCTTGCATTGACACCTGTATGTTTCTTCACCAGCTCACCACCACATTTGAAGCATATTTTTTTCGTATGGGCCAACCAGTGTTTCTTTAAAACAAATTGTTTTTTCCACTTTAAAAACTGGAAACTATAATTCCGTGCTTCCGCAATGATTTTGTTCAATTTGATTGACGAAATTTTTCCGTTTTTACTTTCAGGATGAACCCCGACCCGATATAAGACTTCATTTTTGATGATATTTCCTACTCCTCCAAAAATGTCCTGATTTAATAACGTGTCGCAAATCAATGCTTTCGGAAGCGATTTGATCTTTTCTTTCGCTTGTTTTGCATCCCATTCATCATTCATTACATCACCACTCCAATCGTAATGATCATTCACATCTCCCTCAAGTAGTTTTACGGAACATGCATAAAAATTAATCTCACCATTCGTAAATCGCAAATGAAGTCGTACCAACCGGTTTTCTTTAGGTACATCAATACTATAGGATCCGAATAGTAAAAAATGAATTCGGATGGTAAAGCCGGAAAAGCAAATGAGGAAATGTTTGCCCCAGCTTTTAAATTCAATTACTTTTTTATTTAATAGAGGCTCTAATTCAATCGTAGTGGTATTGCCTGAAACAGTCAGCACCTTTCTTCCTGAAAACCTGGCAATTTCCTCTTTTAATATGACGATCGAAGGACCTTCCGGCATACAGATAGTAACTCCTGAATGTTCAATTTGTTCGTAGGAGACTTTAATTAACCGCGGGAATGAGTTTTTATTCCCATGTAGTTCTCTGAGTCAAAATACAGATTTGTAGATTATTTTTTTGGAAAATTTAAATCTATCCACTCGCTGAGACTTAACATACCTGGAAATTCTGACTTCAATGCTTCCAGGTCTTTCACAAATACTCCACCATTATTATTTACCCATGAAAACATTTTGGCCAGATCTTTACCCATTGCCAACCGCGTGATTAAGGAAGGCAGTTTTTGAAACTTTATTTCCTTCCCAAATTTTCGGGAGAAGAGTTGTGCAACTTGTTCCTGATCCATTTCTTCAGCAGCCAATGTAATCGTCCGCGACAGGTGGAGATTCGGATTTTTAAAAATGATAGCACTTAATTTGCCTACATCCTCTCCACTGACAAATTGTTGTATAACTTTTTTGTCGAGTGGAACAACAAATTTTCCTTTAAGCAACCTGGATTTTATCTGCGGAATTAGAAAGTTTTCGTAAAATGAACAAGGCCGGATGATCGTATGGGGAATGCCGATTGCCTTGATATGATTTTCAATTTTGTATTTACTTTCCCAATGCGGAACTCCGGTTTTTAAATCTGCTCCGACAGCGGACGTATAAACAAAATGTCGGACTGGATACTCCTTCGCCAGATTAGCAAGTTGGATCCCTTGTTTTATTTCATAATCAACTCCATTGATAAATGTCTGAACACTGAAGATTCCATCCACGTCTTTTAAATGGTCTCTGTATGTCTCAGGACGATTTAGATCGCCTTTGACAATTTCAATACCATGGTTTTTAAGTTTTTGAGCATTAGCTGAATCAGGATCACGCGTTAAAGCCTTTACCCGGAAGCCATTATTTACCAGATGACGCGCAGCCGCACCACCTTGGTTTCCGGTGCTACCCGTTACAAAAATTGTATTTATTTGCTGCATAACTATAGTAGGTCAGATGATGCAAACGCGTATATAATTATTTGATCCGGGACATTTTGATAGTTTCCATATATCCATTGAAATATAATTGACAGATCATCATTCCATTTTCTATACTAAAATCCTGGTTCGTAAACTCGAGGTGGTGAAATCCCTTCTCATAGTATTGTGTATGCTCTTTCAGGATCCGACCTGACAAATCAGTGGTGCGTATTGTAGCGATCCCACTGGTTTCTAAAGTAAACCGCACTATCGTATTTTCAGAAAAGGGATTTGGCTCGTTTTGAAATAACTGATTGCGCTTTTCATTCAGGATATTATCAGAGATCAAAATCTTAA
>JAYUXX010000405.1:0-3294 GCA_043752765.1 Saprospiraceae bacterium
GCGTACTCCGTGCGAAAATTTGCCCCTGAAATTAATACCCAGGATTTTGCGTAATAATTCCCCCGGTTAAATCAATTTCGGATTGTGGAATCGGCATCAGTAAATGTTTTGGTGACATAAACCCTGGAAACAACGGAGCGAGCTCATCTGATAACCTTCCCCATCGGGCAAGATCAAACCAACGCTGCTGTTCCATTGCCAGTTCTACTCTTCGTTCTGCATAAATTTTTTCCCGTAGTTCGGATTGGATCATCGTGGTGACATCGGGTAATATAAATGTATTCGTACCTCGGGCCCTTGCTCTTACCTGGTTGAGATAGCCTAAAGCTTTACCTGGATTTCCAATTTCATTAAAGGCTTCTGCAGCAAGTAATAAAACATCTGCATAGCGAAGAATTCGAATATTCCCCGGTCCGTTATCCTGAAGTCCTGCGTGTGCAGGCACCCATGCTTTTTGATTGTATCGCTCATTAATCACATCCAGATTGTCTTGTACAATTGTAGATCCATCCGGCAACACTTCGCCAACATAAATAATGGTTGCCTGGCGGCGAGGATCACCGGCTTCATATGAAGCTACAAGATCATCACTCGGACGATTAAATCCCCAGCCAAGATTCGGAATACCACGAACTCCCTGTATCATATTGAACGGAGTAGCCCCTGGCCCTGCCACGGATGCCTGAATAGCCACCGCACTGATTTCAAAAATACTCTCTGTAGAATGTTCGCCTACCGGAAGAAAATTATCACCATAACGTGGTAATAAGATGTATTCACCTGAAGTAATAATCGCCTCAGCTTGTTCGCTTGCTTTTACGAAATCATGCTTAACCATATAGAGCTTGGTGAGCATCCCTCGCGCACTTCCTTTGGTAGCACGACCCAGATCCGCAGAAGCATATATAGATTTTTCTGGTAGTGTTGCAATTGCAGCTACCAAATCATTTTCAATAAAATCATAAACCTGTTCCTTAGGCGCACGAGGTTGATTGTAGTATTCATCATCCGTCAACGGACGTGTGATTAATGGAATATCACCATACCATTGCACCAATCTGAAATATGCATAGGCCCGCAAAAATCTGGCCTCTCCAATCAATCGGTCACGAAGCACAGAATTCATTTCGATACCCGGAATATTTTCTATAGCCAGATTTGCACGGAATATTGCATGATAATTTCCTTGCCAGGCTTGTTGAAAAGTAGTGTTGGTTTGATCAAAATTAAATTCATCAAGTTCCAGGACATATAAAGCATCATTTGGTGAACTTCCCTTATCAGCGTCATCACTGATAATATCCGTAATCCCAATCCACGGGAAAGCACTCATCTCCCATGAACGGAATTGATGGTATATGGCATTTGTAGCCCAGATCGCATGATCTTCTGTTTCAAAAAATGTATCAAAGGTTAATTGGCCTTTTGGTTTTCTTTCCAGGAATTCATCGTTACAACCTGAGGAGATTAAGACAATGCAGAATAGACTTGTGAATATCCTCATCTTGTTATGTAAATGATTACTTGTAATTAAATTTTTCATGATTACACCTTTGAAAGTTTAAAACTGAATTTCAATACCCCCTTGCCATGACTTCGAAATAGGATAACCACCAAAGTCAAATCCAACCTCATATGCATTTCCACCATTTGGAAATTCCGGTGAGTATCCGGAGTAGTTCTGATTCGTCCAGATATTTGTTCCCGATATATATACGCGTAAACGAGCCAGTTTGGCCTTCTCAATAATGGCTTTTGGAAGAGTATATCCTAATGTGATACTTCTAAGCCTGATGAAACTTCCATCCTCAATGAATCGGTCACTTACTCGAAAGTTATGTCCTCCGTTTGATATGCGTGGTTCTGACTGCGAAGGATTATCGATAGTCCACCGATCCACTACATGAGATTCCCAGTTGTACACACCAAATCGAAACGTCTTTTTTGCATTATAGACCTTATGTCCACTAACTCCCAACAAATCTGCATTCAAATCAATTCCCATCCAGTCAAGGCCTGCAGTCATGCTGTAAGAGAGTGTTGGGATCGCACTCCCTAAAAAAACTCTGTCATCACCAGTGAGAAGATTATCACCATTCGTGTCTTCATATCGTATGTCACCAGCTTTTTCAGGGCCGAACTTGGGTGATGCATCGACTTCTTCCTGGGATTGAAATATACCCGCTACTTTATATCCGTAAAAGGACCCAATAGGTAGGCCCACGATCGTGTGTGAAGCAGGTTCACCCTGTAGAAAAGCAGCGAAGATTTCACTGCGTCCTTCAGCGAGTTTTATGACTTTGTTTTTGACTGGAGATAAAATGACACCAAAATTGTAAGAAACTTTACCGGATTGCCTCCAATTGGCACTTATATCCCATCCCTGATTATTTACCCGTGCTGTGTTAACTACCGGATCACCTTGCGAACCTACATAGTCAGGTATAGGAACAGCTGCAATAATATCATACGTAAGCCGGTCGTACCAATCAACTTCCAGTTCAAATTGTCCATCGAAGAGCCCCAATTCCAATCCAATATCAGTTTGTCTTGAAGTTTCCCATTTAAGATTTGCATTTGCAAGCGAAACCAATGTAGCTCCCTGGTTAAGACTCTCTTCAGGCCCAAAAATCCCATAAAGGCCACTTGACACTGCACCGGTTGAAGGATATGATGCAGAAGCAGCCTGATTACCAAGAAGTCCAAAGCTTGCTCGCACTTTTAATCGGTCAAGCCATGAAACATTGTCCATAAAAGGTTCCGCTGCAATATTCCAACCAACACTACCTGAAGGAAAATGTCCAGTTCTATTTTGTTTAATAAATCGACTCGATCTATCAGTCCGCCACGTCAGCGTCAACAAGTATTTGCTCTGAAAAGAATAATTGATTCGATAAAGATTAGATGTTAACGCTTCATCTGACGCGGTATGGAAATTCATTTGCGTTGTGTCGTTACCTGAGGATAAATACAATAACTCTTCAGCTGTCCCCGGGAAATTCTCTCTGCTGCCACCAAGTCTTTCGAATGTTCTTTCTTCAGCAGTATATCCAACGAGAGCTGTCAAACTATGATCATTCCATGTTTGATTATAGGTGAGCGTTTGTTCCCAGATCCAGTCATTTCCGCTAAGCTGTGATACATTGAGTCGATCCTGAAGATTGCGTTGTGAAGCACTGACAATAAACTTCGGTTCAAAAAATCTGGATTTTCCGTTTCCTTTATCAATTCCAAAATTAGAGCGGAATGTAAAATTTTTAAAAAGGTCAATATCCAGATATAGATTCCCAAAAA
>JAYUXX010000406.1:0-3288 GCA_043752765.1 Saprospiraceae bacterium
ATGCTAATACAGCTTTTCCCTGAAGGGACACTTTCACCCTCCGCTATTCGTTCTAATCGGGGAATAATTAAGGAGGACAGGGATTATATACATCTTCTATACCCCCTGGAAGTTTATCACGAAAGAGACGTTGCTCCTTTATCCAGGGTTCGCCCTCAGGCGGCAAGGTATATTATTCACCAACGGGAGTTGGAATTACTGGAACGTATCAAAAAAGAGATTTACGATCGGGACATTCAAAATGATCAGGTAAAAATATTTACAGAATGAAGAATTTGATTTTTAGAGGCCTTCTGGCTTTCGCAATATTTTCCGGGATACCGTCACTGAAAGCTCAGGACACTGTGATTCTGGACAAGATCCTGGCAAAAATCGGAAGTGAAGTCATTTTTCATTCTGATGTTGAAGAACAAATGGCAATGATGCGAGAGCGGAAAGGAGGAACCCCAGCTTCATCTGAGCGTTGCCTTATTCTCGAAAGTCTCATCGCTCAGGCTATGCTGGTACATTATGCGAGAATCGACAGCGTCGAGGTGACTGACGAAGAAGTAGAAGCCGAAATGGATCAGCGAATGAACCAGATCCTGGCTATGATGAACAATGATCGTAAGATGTTCCAGGAAGTATACGGTCAGACGGTAAGTGAAATGCGCGGACAGGTGAAAGACGATATGCTTCGAAAATTATTGGGGGACCGCATGCAGCAGCAGATCATCACAAGTGTAGAAGTAACTCCATCGGAAGTGCTTACATATTATAATCAGATACCCGCTGACAGTCTGCCCTACTTCAATGCAGAAGTAGAAATTGCTGAAATTATCATCTCCCCGCAAATAAATCCGGAAGAGCGGGAAAAGGCACTTCTGAAAATAAATGATGTTAAAAGACAACTTGCAGAGGGTGTTGAGTTTGCAGAACTCGCACGGAAATATTCAGATGACGGGAGTGGAAGAGATGGTGGCGATTTAGGATGGACCGCAAGGGGGAATTTTGTGCCTGAATTTGAAGCTGCCGCATTTCAACTCGAGAAAGGAAAATTATCAGAGGTGATCGAAACTGATTTTGGTTTTCATTTGATACAACTTATTGACAGAAGAGGAAATTCAGTGAACACCCGGCATATTCTGATCCGCCCAAAGATTACCGAACCGGATCTTCAAAAGACACGGAATAAATTGGATTCCATTAAACACCTGATCGAAGTCGACTCATTTACGTTTTCTGAAGCGGTGTATAAATTTGGTGATAAGGAAGTGCAAAGCTTTAGCAATAATGGCCGAATGATCAACCCGAGCACCGGAAACACATTTTTCGAAACAGGTGATTTGGATAGTGAAATCTTTTTTGCGATTGATACAATTGATGTAGGTGAGATTACTCCACCGATTGAATACCGCACTCAGCTTGGAGATTACATCTATAAGATCGTTCAGTTACAAGGTCGCTCATCACCGCATCAGGCAAACCTTCAACAAGATTATAGTCGTATACAGCTTGCTGCAAGAGACAGCAAACGAAATCAGGCCTTTAGCGATTGGATTGATAAAAGAGTGAATGATACGTATATCGTCATCGACCCACGCTTTCAGAGTTGTCCAAACATCACAAGGTGGAATGCACAATGGATGGGTGTAAGTAGAACCTAATTCTTTACTTTAAAAACAGGGTTTGAATGATTACGTACGCTCAGTAACAAAAAGAGTAGTCACATCTTGCTTTCCGTTTGAATATTTCATTTGCATGATATAAATGCCACTCGGAAAATTTGTTTTTGTATCAATATAATTTCTCCCTGCAGGATAAGCAGCTTCGTTAAAGTAAGCCTTTCTTCTTCCAAGGATATCATATAGAAACAGTTCCACTTCCATGTTCTGAAGCGCAGTGAAACTGAATTCACCACCACTTGACAGAAATATCTTTTCAACGAGCAGCGGCCTATCTCCGATTGGATCCCCAATGCTTGTTGGGTTCAAAATAAGTAATAACCCCGTATTACAATCGTCCGAAACTGTCAACTTATCTAGTTCCATATCCGAACCATTCTCCTCTATTGCAATTTCGTAATCAGAAGGGTCTTCCGAAAAACAAAGTGTAGAACCACCTAAGGTTATAATTCTAAAGACAATCTGATATGCCACTGTACCATCAGGCAAATCGTCAGGTTCAAGATCAGGATCAAATCCTGCAGTAAGTAGAATACCTGGACTTACAGCATTAAAAGAGCTCGTCCCGAGTCCTTCAATCAATGAATTTCGAATCTCAGTAAACTGCATTTTTGAATCATCGAAAAACATTCTGTATTGCCAGGCTACAATATTCATATAATCATCTACCACGAAGTTGTAAATTTTGGTGGTATCTGTCAGTTCAGCCAGTTCGAGGTGAAAATGGACTGCTTGTTGGCTCTTCACGAAACTGGCAACATGCATGAAAATGATCAATAGAATAACCTTCATCATAAAATATTTAAATGAGAAATAGAATAAAGGGTTCTAATAAATATATGCAATTTAAAATTAGGAGCCGAGCAGTATGAAAGCCACTGCAGATTTTTCTGATAAAATCTAACTTACATTTGTTGGCTCTACACCTGCTGTACATGAAGTCTATCCATGTTGTTCTCCTGGTTTCTTGCATTTGGTTTTTAGCTGGGGCATTCTACTATCCGAAATGGAATAAACAAGGATCAGAGGCTGCTATCAGTTGGGATGTCAGTGGCTATTATCATTATTTGCCTGCGATATTTATTTATCATGACCTCAAATCTCAGGCATACATGGATGAGATCAATAAAAAATATCTTCCATCTCCGGCTTACGACCAGGCTTTCATTCATGGCAACTCAGGAAATAAAGTCAACAAATATGCTATCGGTCAAGCCGTGCTATTTTCTCCCTTCTTCTTGATTGCCCACGCTTATACAAAGGTCACGCATTCTTTTCCGGCGGATGGATACAGTAAACCATACCAGATCTCGATTTGGTTTGCAGGTCTATTGATTTCCATTCTAGGTCTCGTGCTTTTAAGGCACATTCTTTTAAAATATTTTGATGAAGTAAGTGTAGGCTGGACATTACTTGCTATCGGTATCGGAACACACTGGCTGGAGTATGCAGCCATTTCAAACGGTATGAACCACACATGGCTTTTTACAATTCTCTGTGGATTGATCTTATTTGTC
The DNA here is from genome assembly GCA_043752765.1 of Saprospiraceae bacterium. Lineage (GTDB taxonomy): Bacteria > Bacteroidota > Bacteroidia > Chitinophagales > Saprospiraceae > Opimibacter. The sequence goes on from JAYUXX010000406.1 coordinate 3,182, forward strand.
ATCCGTTTTAATAATAAGACTGACTGGACTTCAGCGATCGGTATTGGTTTATGTTTTGGTCTTGCTGTTTTGACACGACCGACTGAAATAGTTTGGGCTATTATTCC
>JAYUXX010000407.1:0-7994 GCA_043752765.1 Saprospiraceae bacterium
TGCTTGAAAAAATGCATCAGTTGAAAAAAGATGTTACGACGTATCAATCTGAATTAGTAGCACGAAATCCGGGAACATTAACTGCGGCAATCATTAAATGTGAGCTACCCGTTGAGCTTCCCACGTTCGATGGTTCTCCTGAAGAAATTCAGCTAAAGAAATATTTATTTCAGAAAGCTCATTTCTTTGATAACACAGATCTGAATGACGAACGACTTATTCGCTCACCTAAAAATGTTTTGGTAGACAGAGTTGAACATTACCTTGACCATCTGACTGTACAGCAACCTGATTCGATCATTGCCAGTGTTGATTTTATTTTAGCTAAAACTGAGAAGGTCCCCGTATCATATCGTTTTTTTCTCACGCATATTTTTAATAAGTATCGCGAGATGAAGACTATAGGAATGGATGCAGTCTATGTTCATATTGCCGAACAATACATTGCTTCAGGAAAAGCTTCCTGGATTGAAGCTGATGAGAAAGAAAAAGTATTGGCGGCTGTAAAGACCATTTCTCCAACCTTGATTGGCAAGAAAGCACCAGATTTTATGGTTCAGCTTGAAGATGGTAAGAACATTTCGTTGAGTGAAATCAAATCACCTTATACCGTACTGGTTTTCTGGGCTCCAAATTGTGCACATTGTCAGAAGAGTATGCCTATCCTGAATACATTCCAGCAGTCTTACAAGAAGGATGGCGTGCAGGTTTTCGCTGTGTGTACGAAGTTAAATGAACAGGAAAAAAGTTGCTGGGATTATCTTGATAAAAATCAATTTACCAACTGGATTACTGCAAGCGATAAAATCGGCGGCAGTTCTCAGATTCATTCTCAATATAACATCACAACCACGCCAAAAATTTATGTGCTGGGATCAGACAAGAAAATCATCGCCAAGGATATTGGTGTTGAACATCTTGAAGAAGTGATGAAGCGGATACTGAAGAAGTAACTTTTCTCCAATGCATATCATCATTAATGCAGCGGTGATAAATGAAAGTTACTATCAGTTAGCTTTTGTCCATCGATGCTCCTTTCACAGGGAGAGTTTCCATAAGCCACTTGTAAAATTCACGTTGCCAAACAAGGGCATTCTGCGCGCTTAACACCCAATGGTTTTCTTCCGGCATATACAATAATTTACTTTTGATATCTTTTAAACGCGCAGCCTGAAATGCCTGTAATCCCTGCTCGATCGGAACGCGATAATCTTTTCCGCCCTGAACAATCATGATAGGAGTATCCCATTTGTCAACGAAGTTGATGGGGTTGAATTTCTTGTAGGATCTCTGCGCCGCTTTATTTTTCTTATCCCAATACGGACCTCCCCAATCCCAATCAACGAACCACAATTCTTCTGTAGTGCCATACATACTTCGCATATCAAAAATGCCGTCGTGCGAAATGAATGAATTAAAACGGCCTTCATGCATGCCTGCGAGCATAAATGCTGAATAGCCACCATAGCTCGCACCCACACATCCTAGCCGGTTATTATCGACAAAAGATTCTTTGCGAACGTTGTCGATAGCTGACAAATAATCTTTCATCACCTGTCCACCATGATCCTTGCTTATCTCCTCATTCCATTCTGTTCCATGTCCGGGCATGCCTCTGCGATTAGGGGCTACTACTATATATCCTTGCGAGGCCATGAGTTGAAAATTCCAGCGAAAGGAATAGAACTGCGTGAGTGCTGATTGCGGACCCCCCTGGCAATATAAAAGGGTCGGATATTTTTTAGCGGGATCGAAATCAGGTGGATAAATGACCCACACTAACATCTTCTTTTTATCTGTTGTTTGTACCCATCGACGTTCGGTCTTCACTATTGAAATGTCTTCATACATTTTATCATTTACATGTGTGAGTTGTTTCATGGTGCCATCGGTGAGATTGACGGCATACAACTCATTAGCATGATTCATATCTGACCTGGATACAATGAGTGTATTACCCGACTGGCCTACGATACCATTTATGTCAAAGTCGCCGGTAGTCATTTGTTTGATAGCGGGCAGGTTGGTGTTGGTGACAAATTCTCCGGCCTGAAATAATTGAAGGGTGCCATTAATTGGGGCAAAAAAGTAGATTTCATTTCCACTTGCGGACCAGGTAAATGCTTCAACATGTATTTCATCACGGTGGGCTGTTAGATTGCGATGAATTCCATTCTGAAGAATTACTAAATCCTGTTTGTCGGATTCGAATCCATCTCTTCCCATGCTCAGATAAGCCATCAACCCATTCCTATGATAAAGGGGATTGATATCATAACCTAAACGGCCTTCAGTCAGATTTTTTGTTTTACCGGATGCTATTTCGTAAGTGTACAAATCTGTATTCGTACTTACAGCATATTCTTTGCCGCTCTTCTTTTTAGTTACGTAGACCACACTTTTGTTATCAGGATTCCAGATATAGTCCTCATCTCCACCAAAAGGTTTTTGTGGACTATCGTACGGTTCACCAACCATCAGATCAATTTCATCTGTTGGCTCTCCGTTGATGATTTTGGAAAGAAAAACATGATCGTATGCACCGTCTTCCCATGTATCCCAGTGCCGGATGGGGATATCTTCAAATACATAGGCGTTGGATTTTGTAAGTTCGGGATACAGATCACTACCTGCAGTATTGACAAGTTTTACTTCTTTATTTGAGAGCATATATTTGCCATCGGGTGAGACATTTTTATCCGTTAGCGGATTTTTTGATATTTCTTTTGCCGATCCTCCATCAATAGGGATCTGATACATTTTACGGCTTGACTTATTCTCTACCGCATCCGGTGTGCTTACTGAGTAGATGACGTTCTTTCCATCAGCTGTCACACCAAGTCCGGAAACACGTCCGAGTTTCCAAAGGAGTTCGGGTGTCAAAGGGGATTGTGCCTGCAAAAAGCCTGATCCAGAAATAAAAAGTAACAAAATAAACCTGAGCATAACTGAAGAATTTTGGAAAGACGAAAATAGGAAAACCCTACGGAAGAATTGAGCAAGTGAGAAGCTGGCCAGGGACGAATAAACAGCAAATCGTCTAGACCTTGATTTATTTGATTTATGTGAAGGACATGAGTTGTCTTTACCTTGATTTATGTGATTTATGTGAAGGACATGAGTTGTCTTTACCTTGATTTACGTGATTTATGTGAAGGACATGAATTGTCTAAACCTTGATTTATTTGATTTGTGTGAAGGGCATGAATTGTCTTAACTTTGAAGTATGTGATTTGTGTGAAGAACATGAATTGTCTTTACCTTGATTTATGTGATTTATGTGAAGGACATGAATTGTCTTGATTGTGATCTTATGATTTATTTGAAATATATGACCTTCTGTCCTGATTTTTATTTCTATGATTTATGCAAGCAACATTATAATAAAGGAATTAACTGGTGTCATCTTTACGGTTTAAATTTTTTGTTTTTGAATCGATGAAATTCGAGTTTGACATTTCCAAAATTGATCATTAGTCCTATTTCGAGATTATAGGCTTCTAAATAATTTATTGCCTGTGCAAGATGTACTGGTTCAGTTTTAATTACTGCTTTTAGCTCAGTACTGATTTTGCCATCCACAAGGAAATCAACTCTGCGAGTTCCTATATGAAAACCTTTATAGTAGACTTCCATTTCTTGTTCCCTGACAAAGCTTATATCCTGCAACTGAAGCTCAATGGCTAAAGCACGTTGATAAATTACTTCCTGAAAGCCATTTCCTAATAATTTATGAACTTCCATTGCGCAGCCAATGATCCTGCCTGTAATTTCGGAGTACCTATATTCTTCCTTGACAATATTGATTCTTTCAGGTTTTTCCATTTAGATAGTTTGAATACAAACACTATCTCTATATGTACTAAAGTCATGTATATGTTACCCTGATGATATGGTTTTTTATTTAGAAAGTTTTATATGTGAGAATGTGGAAACGAATTCCCACATTCTCATCTTTCCAATTTTACCCTTTTATGATCTTCCGACTTGCGGCTAATTGTTCTCCGACTTTTACGTGGATGATATACTGTCCTGAGGGAAGTGAATGTGTTGAAAAAGATAAGGTTGCTTTCCCAGGAAAGATTGCCGGGCCATCGTATAAAGTTTTAAGTGGCCTTCCGGTCATGTCATATACAATTACATTGTAGTGGAAGCCCTGAGGATTATCGATGTCTAACAGTATATAATCGTTGGTTGGGTTTGGGTATGCTACCAGGTTTACTTTTCCGGTTTCATCTTTTGTTGAGACAGATTCTGCCTGTCTTGCCAATTTTGCTATCCAGGCTTCATTGACGTTGCCAGGTCGGCCATGTGACATTGAAACCCATACACTTCCCGGTTGGTGATAAAGTCGTTGTATGCCGACATAGTCGCCCCACCTTTCGATTGGACCACTGAGCATGTCGACTGAGCGCTGTCCTTCTATAACTGTTACAAATTCACTGTACTGCCCGAGACCATCCGAATAGATAGCAGATCCCCCCGGGTGTCTGATGGCAGATGTATGACTCATTACGATGATAGCATCTTTTTCACCGGACTGACCTCCTGTCCAGGCTATACCAGGATAGCCCAGGTAATCTGTAGGATGGGAAATGATATTTCCTGAAGCTGTCTGAAATGGATCATCGAGTTGTAGCATTCCATGAAAGACACCTGATCTTCCAGAGACAAAGTCCATCGTATTACCCACCCATTGGATGTGACCATCCACTTCAAATGCATCAAGTATTCTTGCATCATTTGTATCTAAACTATCCCGTGTTTGAGGCGCATAAGGTGGAACACCATAAGGCCGGTCCAACGTCCGATAATTTACATCAAGCGTAGCAATACTATCACCAACTTTGCCGTCAAGGTGAAGCAGGAAGACAGTATCATTTGACAGATCAAAGTTTCGTGAAGAAAGGAAATACATACTTTGAGGTAATGTCTCATCTGCATTACGAACGGGGCAAATATTTCTTAGCAACCGGCCATTGTGTTCTACATCTTTCCACACCCTGCGATTTAGCGCTTCTCCATTATAACCATTCATTTTATTGATCTGGTGTATTTGTGTTCCATAAAAACCGGTTTGCCACGTACTATCAGAATGCACTGCGTTGTAGGTCAGGAAAAAATCATTATCGGTTATGGATATCATTGGATAATCTGCAAATGTCCCATCATCATTCAGGCAACCGTCAATCCCGTAAAGATTCCAAGCGCCTCGCGGATTATTAGTTTTGCTAAAAGCTAAAACGATCTGACTTTCATCACATTCACTTCCATTGATGAGCACCATAATAAAACGATCCTGCTCAGGATCATAGATGATGCGGGGGTCGAAGAAAAAAGGCGAATCCCCAACAGCGCTAAAGAAGTTTTCAAGCTTATAGGAGCCCATCCAGAAACCAACCGTATTTGTGACAAGCATATGGGTGTTGATGGTGGAGACAACCTCTTCAGCTTGCCCAACAGCAAGGTGGTTGTCGAGGGGAGTTCCGGTAATGATATTGTTGCCCGAAAAGCTGGCCAGAATGTCCGGTGCAGGAATGCTTCCTCGTTGGCCTATTATGGCAGAATGATTTACGGGGGTAGCGCGTTGAGCCTCGAGTTTGCGTTGACGTAAAAAGGCTCGCATAGCAGCTTTTCCCGATGGATGCGGAGCTTCCCGGTATTTAATATTGAAAGCAAATGGGTCATGGAATTGGGCCATATCGACCTCCGCTTTGAGAGGATCTACGAAAGAAGTAGACGTCATCTGACTCGTCAAAGAGCAGGTGACCAGGAAGGATATAAGCCCTGTGATAAATATTTTATGAAGGTTGCGCATGGTGAATTAACGATTGATGAATCCATTACTGGATGAAGCTAAAGTACAGAATTTAGGATAAGGTTCCGGATTCGATACCGGGTTATTATGTCATCCAATAACCAATCTCTGTAAGTCACGCATTGATACTGCTAAAAACTATAAAAAGCATGAATTTTTGACTCTATTGCGTAGTCTCATTCGGGGGAATCTTAAAATGACGCTCGGATATCCGGAAAACTGAAATTTCAAAATCTGAATATTTCGATTAAATCAAACCATAATGAAAAAATTTGCCTGTATATATTTAATAATCTGTGCTATTTCAACTTCTATCTATGCGCAAAACGTGGGTATCGGGACAGTGACTCCAACTGCAACGCTGGATATCAACGGGGATCTCGTCTTGAGAGTTGGAGATATTACAATCTCTGATAGTATGGTGATCTCTCTTGATCTGAATACTGTCAGGTATAGTAATTACAGGATCTGGACGGATGCTCCATATTCACCCATTATCATTAGAGGTATCGATGCCGGTACAGATGGTCGTGTTGTGACGCTATATAATCGGACAGGTAATTCTGATTTACAATTTAACAATGATGATACAGCTTCAACTTCTGGAAATAAAATTCTGACCGGAACGAATGCAGACCTGATTCTGTATGCCGGCGGAATACTAACGCTGCAGTATGATACATCTGTCCAGCGCTGGGTGGTCAACAGTAGCAATCAGCTATCTGCCACTTCAGCAAATGAACCCATGTGGTTATTGTCCGGAAATTCAGGGACAAACACTGCTGAACATTTTCTTGGCACCACGGATAGTTTACCACTCCGAATTAGACTAAATAATTTGTGGGCTGGAGAGTTAAATGCTGGTACCAGAAATTATTTTATTGGAGATAGTGCAGGGATTTCAACTACAACCGGTATTAAAAATATTGGTATAGGATCCAAGGTGTTACGAAACAATACAATAGGGTCATGGAATACAGCTGTCGGAGCACAAGCCCTTACTCAAAGTGAGGGAGGAAATTATAATGCGGCTTTTGGATTTTCTGCTCTCGATTCTACTACCTATGGATCGAACAACTCTGCCTTCGGAACGCAGGCCCTTAGATTTAATAAAGGGGGTTCCTTAAATACAGCTGTTGGGGTTAATTCATTATACCAAAGTAGATATGCATCGTGGAATACAAGTGTTGGAGCTTATGCATTATTTCACTCACAGACTGGAATTGGCAATGCTACACTTGGTGTATTTACGCTCTATTCAAATATTTCAGGCAACAACAATGTAGCTGTCGGTAATTCAGCTATGAACTCAAATAGGAGTGGCAGTAGTAACACGGCAGTAGGTACTAATGCAATGTATTCGGATACGAGTGGAAATTTTAATACGGCTATCGGAGCACATTCACTGGTATCAAATAAGAGGACAAATTCAAACACTGCCATTGGGTCATTTGCGCTTTACAATCATAAAATAAATGATTTTAGCACTGCTGTAGGCGCCTATGCGCTATATTTTGACACAAGCGGGTACTACAATACATCAATTGGATATGCATCCTTATATTCCAATAGAAAAGGTGTAGGGAATACTGCCCTAGGACATGGAGCGATTTACAGCAATACCACAGGAAGTTATAATACTGGCGTAGGATATGCTGCGCTTGTGTCTAGTGAAACCGGTTCCCACAATACGGCTGTTGGAGACTCTTCCCAATATTCCAATACCATAGGCTCCAAAAATACAGCTATTGGAAAGCAGGCTCTTTATCATATTGTTGGAGGTGTGGGAAACACTGCAGTGGGGTATAATTCAGGCACAGACCCCGGAAGTCCGAATACAAACAATACTGTGAGTATTGGAAATGATGGTTATCTGAATGCAGCAACGAACCAGGCTTTTATGGGTAATCTAAGTACCACATGGATAGGTGGGAATGTACCCTGGGCCACGTATTCTGACTCAAGGGTGAAAACAAATATTAGTGAAGATGTCAAAGGATTGGATTTCATTACAAGGTTAAGACCTGTGACATACTATCGAAGTATAAAAGCAATGACTGACATCACAGGAAATCAAGAGGTCGAAGATTACCCTGAAAAATATGATATTGAAAAAATTAAGTTTACAGGGTTTCTGGCGCAGGAAGTTGAGAAGGCAGCAAACGATGCGGGTTAT
>JAYUXX010000408.1:0-3269 GCA_043752765.1 Saprospiraceae bacterium
AATCGCCCGGGAAAAAATCCAGGGATGTCGTCGCAAGACTGATTCTTCGCGTCCCTTTTGAAGTTTGAGATTTTTTATTTGCATTGCGAGTAAAGGTAAGTTGGGACTTGTTTGGAAGAGGAATTTAAATCGAAACTAAAAAGTTGAATTGCAGGAAATAAATCGATGTCTATTTTCTCCTTTTTATATAGCCGACTAATCCAAGAACCGACATCAAAAGAATCAAAAGAACTACCGCCAAAAAAAAATAATTCAATAAATCCCGGCATAGATAGTAACAAGATCATGATTGAAAAATTAATTTTTAAAGAAGCTAAAAAAAATGAATGACATGTTAGGGCAATTATCAATAACACTTAAAATATTCGAAAGGCTCTTTGCACACTGTACATCGATAAGCGGCTTTACAAGGAGTAGAACTAAAGCGACTAATCTCTACCGTTTCCACAGAGCCACATTGCGGACATTGCTTTGGTCTGCCTTCATCTCCATCAGCCCGTGACTTGTTATTAGGTGGTGCGATCCCATAAAAAGAAAGTTTTTCTCTTCCTAAATCACTAATCCATTCGGTTGACCATGGAGGAGAAATTTCCATTCGAATTTTAGCATCATAAATCCCCGCCTCTTCCATCCTGATCTGAACGAGGATCGGAATCACATCGATCGCAGGACAGCCTGAATAAGTAGGGGCTAAATCGATTTCCCACCGATCCGCCTCCAGTCGTATATCGAGCACCATCCCTAAATCCACAATCGAAATCCCGGGGATCTCCGGATCGGATACCTCAGCAAGCCATTCAGCGATCTGCTTTCTTAGGATATGTACATCAGGTGATGTGAGGATCATACTTTTATTTCAAGGCTTACCACTTCATTTCGGGATACGTACGCTGCATAAATTGCAATTCCGTCAAAATGAATCCCATATGTTCCGAATGCCTACCTTCTTTTCCTCCGTTCTGCATGACTTCTTCTTTGGGTATCTCCAGTCCGGCGTCCGCTAGCAATGAATTTACTTTTTGAAACCATGGGTTTCTTAATGATGTGACATCTATAACACAATCTTCAAGGGTTAATTCCAATTCGTATGTAGACGGTGTAAACATTTCACCGGTATATCTCCACAACTCACCAAGGGCAGCCTGCATGATTTGATGGCTCGTTTCGGTTCCCTGGCCCAATCTGACCACCCATTCACTACTATGGCGGTAATGGTATTTGATCTCTTTTATGGTTTTTGATGCTATGGCCTTTAGCTGAACATCCGGACAGAAAGTAAGTTGGTCATAATGAAGGAGATTAAATGCGTCATATAAAAACTGGCGCATGATAGTATGACCAAAATTTTTATTGGGCTGTTCGACGAGCAAAAAATTATAGTACTCATGCTCGTATCGCAGCATTGCCAGTTTATCCTCGGAGGAATTGACTTCCTCGAATGATGCTATATGCTGATAAAGCAGTCTCGCTTGTCCGATCAGGTCCAGGGCAATGTTCGTCAATGCAATATCCTGTTCTAAGACAGGTCCGTGGCCACACCATTCACCAAGTCTTTGTCCCAGGATCATAGGGCTATCCGCCAGATGTAATAAGTATTTTATTTTCGGACGCATTCGGGCTCTTGACGGTTGAATTACAAAAATACCCTTTTCAGGAGTTAGGTATGGATTGAAAATATCAATCTTTAAAACGCATAGCTAATAATTTGAATTTTCAAAAGAAACCATACATAATTCACCTATATGGTATAAATAGCTTTTTATCAATGATTTATTTATTAATTTTAATTATCATATGACAAAAATATAATTATGTAGACCCTGTGGAAAGGGGAGTTGAAATCCGCTAACTTTGTCCATTATTAAATTTAAGATCCCATGAAGTTTCACCTAAGGTTATGGCCACTGGCATTTTTGCTGGTTGTCTTTGCAGCTTGCTCTGATATAGAGGAGCCGTACGAGGTACTCCCAATCACCAAAGCTCCATCCCTGGAGTCCAATAGCATCACCTGGGAATGGGTGGAATTATATCTTCAAATTGAACGATACCTCCCGGGTTACAGGCCCGCACCAACTTGTCGCGCGATGGGCTATATCCATATGGGAGCTTTTGAAACTGTAGTTCCTGCTATGGAGAATTACAGATCTTTGAGTTTTGTGATCGAAAATTTCACGCCACCTGTTCTAAAATATGATATTGCTAAAATCAACTGGCCAATAGCACTCAATGCTTATTATGCCAGAACACATCGTTTCTTTCTTTTTAATGCTAATGATGAGCACATTCATAAAATAACCCAACTTGAAGCAGCCCAATTAGAGATATTAAGTGTTGGAGTCGCTGCTGGAATCGTAGAAACTTCCATTGAGTGGGGGCAGGATGTTGCGAATTCCATCATACTATTTTCAGAAACAGATAGAGAAGGTGCTGACCAATCAAGATTGCCTTCTGCAAATAATTATTTTCCTCCTGTAGGTGACGGTCTTTGGGTACCTACCCTACCTACATTGTCAACCCCAATATTTCCGTACTGGGGTAAAGTAAGAACCTTTGCTGCTTTTCACAATGAGTTACTAAGCGTACCGCCGGTACACTCCTACAGCACTGATCCTCAAAGCAATTATTACAAAGAACACCTTGAAGTAGCTAACACAGTCAATAATATGACTGATGAGAACCGTTGGATAGCTGAATTCTGGAGTGACGATATTCCGGGGGTAACCTTTAGCCCTCCAGCCCGGATTTTTGCGATTGCCAATCAGATTATATCTAAAGAAAATTTCAACCTTGAAGAGACGCTACACCTTTATTGCAAAATGGGAATAGCCATCAATGATGGCGCAGTTGCCGCATGGAAGTCAAAGTATACGTATAATATCGAGCGACCAGAAACTTATATTCATAAATATATCGACCCTAATTTTAAACCCATCCTGGGCGATGCTATTGGACAACCTGGTATTACACCTCCCTTTCCGGGATATCCATCCGGGCACAGCACGTTTGGCGGGATTGGTCTGAGGATTTTTGAACATTTTTTTGGTGAAAACTATGAAATAACCGATGTCTGCCACTTTGGCCGTACTGAGTTCCGTGGTTATCCAAGGACCTTTACATCATGGAGGCAAATGATGGAAGAGAATGCTTATTCACGCATTCCTCTGGGTGTTCACATCCGTATGGATTGTTATGAAGGATTGCGGCTTGGAAACGTAGTGGCAGTACAGGCTTTAGCACTCGACCTCCAGAAATAGACCATTTCTTTCTAC
>JAYUXX010000409.1:0-17767 GCA_043752765.1 Saprospiraceae bacterium
AAAACAGGCCTGACCCTTTTACCCCCTATATCATTGATGTATCGAATCGGTTCGTACAATGAGTCCGGACTGCCATTTGGCTGTTGATCCCGCAGGTAGGATTCAAAAACATTGACAAGAGAAGAATAATCCTGTTGACTCATGAATAGCTTTTTATATTTAGGCCTTCTGTAACAAAAATATCAACGAAAGTAAAGATGCAAAATAAATGTGCAGCCGGAAGTTTCTCAATATGGTTGCTGCTCGTCCTTTTCACCTCTTGCAGCCCGCGTAAAAAAGTAGTCCAATTTGAAGCTGACCTGATCTTACATAATGCTTTTGTATATCCCGTCAAAGGAGATCCTATTGAAGAGGGTGCGATTGTAATCAAAGATGGAAAAATTGTAAGCCTTGGAACGTCTTCTGAGATCCTTGAAAAGTGGAGTAAAGTTGCATCCGAAATCATCGATTGCCAGGATGCTTTCGTTATGCCAGGTTTTATCGAAGGTCATGGACATTTCAGTTCGTTGGGTTACAACCTGATCGATGTGGATTTAATGGCAACAAAAAACTGGCAGGAAATTGTCGATAGTGTAGCCAATAGAGTGCAGCATGCAAAACCCGGTGAATGGATTATAGGACGTGGCTGGCATCAGGAAAAATGGACAACACCGGTGGACCGAAATGTAAGCGGTTATCCTTTTCATGATTTGTTAAGTGCAATCTCGCCCCAAAATCCTGTGATACTTTCACATGCAAGTGGTCATTCATTATTTGCAAACGAAGCAGCGATGAAACTTTCCAGAATTTCAAACGAAACACCCGATCCGGTCGGAGGTCACATCGTTAGGGACGCAAGTGGAGAGGTACTGGGTGTCTTTGAAGAACGTGCTATGGACCTGATCAAAGATGCATACACTGAATACCAAAGTGGTCTGACAGCTATCGAAAAAGATAACAAATGGTATGAAGCCATTCGAAGAGGTCAGCGACATTGCCTTCAATATGGGATCACCTCATTTCAGGATGCAGGTTCCAGTTTCGAGGAGATTAAAAGATATACAAAACTGGCGGAAGAAGACAGTCTTTCTATCAGGCTTTGGGCCATGCTAAGGCATCCATTTGATACACTAAAAGGACGTATGGATGGCTTTCCCATCACAAGGATCGGTGATGACAAGTTTACATGCAAAGCAATCAAATCAGAGGTTGATGGTGCGTTGGGTTCCTTCGGTGCATGGCTATTAGAATCCTACAATGATAAGCCCGGATTTACTGGTCAGAATACGACATCCATTTCAGACATACAGGGTATTGCAGAACTTGCTTTGGCTTACGACATGCAGTTGTGTGTACATGCGATCGGTGACAGAGCAAATCGTGAAGTTCTTGACATCATGGAAAATACGATGGTGATGAGCAGCGATCCCAAAAGCCTCAGGTGGCGAATTGAACATGCTCAACATTTAGATCCTGCAGACATTCCCAGATTTAAGGAATTGGGTATCATTGCTTCAATGCAGGGTATACATTGCACATCTGACGCCCCTTTCGTGGTTAAACGTTTAGGTGAAGAAAGGTCAAGGTCAGGGGCTTATGCATGGAGGAGTTTACTTGATCAGGGTGTTATCATTGCCAACGGAACTGATGCCCCTGTTGAAAAAGTAGATCCAATTCCTAATCTTTATGCATCCGTCACGCGCAGAAGAGAAGATACAGGACAAGAGTTTTTTACCGAACAAAAAATGACAAGAACGGAAGCTCTTTATTCATATACTTTGGGAAATGCGTATGCAGCATTTGAAGAGGATATAAAGGGAAGTCTCGAAGTCGGAAAATGGGCAGACATTGTTATTCTATCTCAGAATTTAAGTTCATGTACTGATGATCAAATTCCATTGACAAAAGTTATCATGACTATCGTAGGAGGCTCAATCAAATACAAAGCCAGTCGCTAATGGCAAAGCCCAAACCAAGAGTAGTAAAGACTAAATTAAAAGCCAAACCTATAACTCCTGCTCCTCTAAATAGGATGCAACAATGGTTTGAAAATAAATACAAAATCCTGGCGATTTCAATACTGATTCTGGCGGGCTTACTGCGTATAGGTTTGTTAATTGAATTGCCCCATATGCCTTTTAGTCAGCTTCACAAGGCAGGAGACCTTGATATGCATTTTTTCAATTTGTGGGGTGACCGTATCGCAGATGGTGATGTGCTCACCGATACCATATGGCATCCTTATCATTCCTGGCATAAGGAACTAGCAACTGCATTCGGAGCTCAAACCGAACAACAGGGAAGAGCGAAATGGGCTGAATGGTACGGAGGCAAAAAATTTCATCAGGAACCTCTCTATCCGCTCATTATAGGTGTAGCTAAAATGATTTCCAGACCAGGTCTACTTATTGTGTATGTCTTACAAATGTTACTTGGACTATTAAGTATTTGGATCGTGATGTGGCTAGGCAAGAATTATTTCAGCGCCATGGCAGCAATAATGGGTGGATTACTTTTCACACTCTATGGTCCAAATCTACTTTTTGATGCCACTCTTTTACGTACTAGTTTTAATACTTGCCTCTTGCTGGGAATGCTCTATACTGCTGAAAAATTATTATCCGGAAAAAGCAATGCATGGGTTATGGGGGTATTAGGGGGAATAGGATATATTTTAATGACCACCAGTATGTTGCTTTGGATTCCACTCCTGATCAGATGGTTTTTTGTTAAACGAAATGATCTAAAAAAGTCATGGCAGGTGGCCCTTGGTTTTAGTGTAGTTCTGTCATTCCTTGTGATACGTAATCAAATAGCAGATGTCTCGCTTTTATCCACATCAAGTGTTGGACCTATAACTTATGTTTTGTCGAATTTTCCAAAGTATAAACCTGAATTGGGATTTGCTTATTTCCCACAGGCGGGCAAAGTAATGGAACTCACGAAAGGACATATGATTTCCTCAGCCCTTTACATGATTAACCTGCACAAACCCGTTTGGGAATGGTTCTTATTACAATTCAAAAAGCTGGGTGCCGTGTTTCATTGGTATGAAATTCCCAACAACATTAATACGTATCTGGCAACTCAATATAGTGTGTCACTTAGCATTGCTTTCATTCCATACTCCTTGATAGCAGCTCTTGGCTTGCTGGGAATCATTCTAAATCTAAAAAATAAAAGAACGCTAAATCTTCTCGTTGCCATCCTTACCCAAATTGCCATTATGGTAATCTTCTATGTCCTATGTCGTTTCAGAATCCCGATGGTGGCAATGCTGAGTATCTTTGCAGGATATGCTATGCAACGCATTCTGAGTACAGAAAATATCAAAAAATCTTTAATTGCATTTGGGGGTGCAATTGCTTTGTGGCTTCTTGTCATGCGACCCTGGCCAAATATTCCCGTAAAATTTGAGTCTGGTGATCTGGCTATGTATTTTCAAACATACCTCCATCCACAATTAAATAAATTATCTGCGAAGGGCGATGTCGAGAGTAGCATTAAAATATTTGAAAATTTTATATCAACAATGCCACCCTACATTCGCAATCTCGATCCTTCAAAAGGATTCTCAACATTTAAAGAGAGGAGTCTTTCCAACTATTATGGAGTTCTCTATGAGGATCTGGGAAATTTTTACAGAGACAAAGGAGAAGCTCAAAAGGCAACTTTTGCTTATTCGCAAAGTGCTAAGTTTAAGATGCCCACTAAATAAGCTGCCGTATATCAAACAAGTGAACGAGCAGCTTCACTGATTTTTTCCAAATCATGATCGAGCATGCATTTAAAATGTCCTTTTGGACATTTCGTATATCCAAGTTTACTGCATGGCCTGCATTTGAGATCAGATTGTTCAAAACTAATCCATTTCACATTTTCATTTCCATAATAAGGATACATTCCAAATTCAGGAATTGTGTTGCCCCACACGACAACCTGCGGTTTTTTTAGAGCTGCTGCAATATGCATAAGACCCGTGTCATGAGTTATGATGGTAGCAGACTGGGCCAGGATCGAAGCGGATTGGAGAATATCATAATCTCCACAAGTACTGATCACAAATTCAGAACTCGTACTGGCAATAATTGCGTTTGCTTTTTCAATTTCCTGTTTCCCACCAAGTAAAATTACAGGCATGTTTAATAATTCACACAACTTGCTTATCTGGTCCACCGACATACATTTGGTTTCGTGGGCAGCTCCAATCACAATTGCAGCATATTGCTGAAATGTAATTCCATACGCATTAATGATATCTATTTGCTTCTCAACCGGAATTACAAAGTCAAGTCCTTTGTGATCATCTTCAACTCCAAGGAAAAGAAGCGTATCCAGATATCGTTGTACGATATGTTTGACCGGCAGTCCATTTATTTTGAATTTGACCATCAGCCATTTCTGAAAATTCAGTTTATGAAAAGAAGAAGCATGACGCCTAAGAGCAAGCTTTATCCGGGTACTTCTCAGATTGTGATGTAGATCAATGATATGATCGTAAGCTTCTGCCTTTAACAGTAGTATCAATTTGTCAAAATCATCAGACAGTGTGATGACTTTAGAAATGTGAATGTTAGCCATCGCGATGGAAGCAAAGGATGGCTTTGTGAGAAAATGGACCTCCGCATTCAGTTGTTCATGAAGTACCCGAAGGACAGGCGATGTCAATACGATATCGCCAATGGAACTGAATCGAATTACAAGAATCTTAACAGACAATCGGGCTTATTGCTTTACAAATTTTGCTTGTTGAAAATCCCGATCGCCGATCAGTGATATAAAATAAGGTCCAGGCAAAAGTGACGAAATATCAATGCCATATCCACTATCCAATTTGCCGGATAAAACTTGCCGTCCTGAAAGATCAGTGATTCTAAATTCTGGATGCTGATGATTGTCACCCCATTTCAAAAAGATGAAATCATGGGAAGGTTGTGGCCATACAGAAATTGCATCCTTTGACAAGTTTAAATCGTTCACCGATGTAAAGTCCCTATTGCCTGTCTGGAACCATACACCTTTTTGTGCACCGTTAATCAGAATGACATCAGAACCTGCGACAGGTAAAGTTTTATCGCCTGGCTGGATGTCAATGGTAGCTAACAATAAAGCTCCATTATTATCAAACGTAAATAATATCTGGTCATCCAATCGCGAGTAGCTTGGATATCCGACTGTTGTATTTTGATAAATATTATTGACGGTACCTGATTCAATGTTTGCCGCAATCACCCAATAGTCAGTTTGTTCCTGGCCGAATTGATCCCTGATTTCCTCAAGGAAATCAAATGTGATGATGTAGGGAGAATTCTTTGCAAAAGAGGGGTTACCGATACTGATATTTTCAGGTAGTGAGTTGTATAGCTTATCTACCTGGCTATCACCAAAATTATTGGATGCATTGTCCCAAACATTTATAAACGAGATATCCCAATATTCAATTCCATCTCCAAAAGAACTTTCAATTCTGTTTAGGGCATCGTACATGACATATTCACCAGAATAATCCCATTCCATAGCATCTGCATAGAGCACATCACCAGTAACAATGCCTTCAGCCGACGTAGGGTTATAAAGGAAAAATTGTTCGAGAGCAGAACTGGTAAAATCAAAAACCCACATTTCGTTTAACAGTTCGCTTGTGGTATATGCAATTTTAGAACCGTCTTTAGACACTACAATGTTGCGCCAGATGCCTTGAGGTGTTTCCTCAAGAAAAAATGCCTGATAATTTAAAGTGCCCCCTGACCAGTTAAAATTAATCAGGATCATATCATTGTTTTGATCCACATACACGCATGAGGTTCCATCATCTGTAAAACTTGGTCTGCTTAACGGTGCAGGAACCTCGAGTTTTACGAACTGGTCCGGGTTTGATGGCGGAATCCAATATAAATCTGAATCTGTTTCGTCAGTTGCTATGATAAAATCATCTCCCGCATTCGTTTCAATATCGTCCTGATGATCTTCACCCGGGCCAGCTCCAATTCCTACTCCATCAAATGCATTTCTAACAGCTGTAACTTCGGCGCTTGATGTACCATGTAGATCTCCTGCCGCTTTCTCTACAGCGATCCGAGCGTCAATAAACTGTGATGATTTGACGAGATAGTCTCTCAGTGCCTTGAAATAAATTTGCTCTGCTTTATCTTTTCCAATACTTGTAGCTAGTAGAAAAAATGCTCTGTTGGCAATCCCGCTGTTTACGTGAACGCCTCCATTATCACCTTCCGGAGTATTGGGAAGATTTTGAAATTCATTCATGTGACTTGGCTGCCATCCCGGATCATTTGGTCCGTTGCCTCCATTGTGCGGATTTGAGAGATCACGTAATGCTCCTGTGGGGAATACACTGGTATTTGACACATCCTCACCCAATTGCCAATCATCGCGATCGATCATGGCACCAAATACATCTGCAAACGATTCATTGAGTGCACCCGATTGCCCTACATACTCAAGATTTGCTGTATTCTGAATAACTCCGTGTGACATTTCATGGCCCGCTACATCCAGAGCTTTTGCCAAAGCGGAAAATGCAACATCTCCATTTCCATAAAACATGGCAGTTCCGCTCCAGAAAGCATTATCCATCCCATTTCCATTTTCATCCGCAACATTTATTATCGAGATGATATTGCCACCATCCCCATTGAGAGAGTTGCGGTTAAATTTTTGAAGAAAGTATTGGTACGATTCACCTGCATTATAATGTGCCGAAACCTGAAGAGGTTGCCAATTATTGTTTGTGTTTGATACATGTATAACTTCGAAATTGTCTTTCTGCGGAGAACCGTTCTGACCATCGATAGTCCAGATCACACCTGCCGGCTCATTCGGCATGACGGATTGGTTGCCATTGAACATTCCTGATCTACTGGCATCGATCATAAAAAAATTAGGTCCTACCAGGTATGAATTTACTGTCCTGGTTTGTCCCAATAGATCCTGATCTGTTATTGTGCTTGGTCCATCTACAACTAAGCTACTAGCGGTATGTTTTTCGCTTGACGTGGAGGCGATAGACGTATGTGATGAACATACATCTGCTTTTGCGGGAATGTTATAGAGTTGTTTTGGAAAAAGTGAACACAATTGTGAGAATGATTTCTCTATAACAAGGGTGCTTGCGTTTACAAACAAAGTCCAATGATCCATCATGTTTGGATGTATGTTGATCTCATAGGCCAGGTTTAACTTACCATTTTTCGGCAGCCAGGTCAAACGTATTTGATCTTCAGGATGGTCAAGTCCGGCAAGTTGTGGTTTGGCCTGAAACTTTATTCCCTTTTCTGTCAGAAATTGTCTGGCTGAATTCAAAGCTGCTTCAGGGGAAGCTGGTGAAGGCAGTTTGTCGGGTAGTGGGCCCGTCCAAGCAAATCCATTGAGATCTCTGAGTTGTCCATTTGCAATATGCAGCACTAAATCCTGGTGATGAATTGGATGCCCTGCAAGCATTTGTTCAACACGGATGTGTGAAATATCTTTTGCGTCTTTACCTTCAGAAACAGAGGCCCATTCCATATTCCAATGACCGGTATAAACTGAATTCGGAATTAGATCCCCGATAAGGTTATTTACTGAAGTTCTGGAAGACCATAAATCGTTCTTCTTTAAATCAATCCATATGCTTCCTGATGATGAGATGAGATATTTTTCAACTGCCTCATGTGTTCCCCGAATACTGCTTAAGGGAGAATGATGAAATGCGTTTGCCGTGCGGGCAGAACTGATCATCGAGGGAATGTCCGAAGCCGGGACAAATGGTTGAGGATTGTCGTTTGGTTTGTTTGTGAGCTGTTTAAATGATGACTGAGCATTTAGAGCAGAGAAACAAAAAAAGAATACTGTAATACGGAGAGCGTTTTTCATGATTTTGGTTTAGTCGATCTATAAAGTAAATTATAAAATGTGACGATATTTTCTGTTGGTGAATATCCGGATTGACCCCAACTGATCCTATGCGTGTCGGTTGTAGGCGAGCGATGTTCAATAAAGTAATACAGATTGCCTGGATGATAATGCTCTACCTGGTCAAGTTTTAACTGCTGATAGTTATGGAACATTTGTTTCACAAAGGCTTTGTCCCAGGTATCGTGTAATGTAAAAGTAGAATCCCGGAATTCTTTCTGAAAAACCCGGCCATCTTCTAAAAGTGCAAAATGAGTGATGACGCCTGTAAAGCCACCACCTTGACCAAAGTGTATCTGGTTTCCTTTAAAATCCTTAGGCATATCTTTCTTTGCGGAACATCCCACGCAGATAGACAGTGCTGTTAAAATGGTAAGTAATTGAAAATTAGATAACAAATCAGTAGGTGTTGGCGTTAAAAATGTGTTAAGCTATGGTCAAAGTTGAGAAATTTGCGCGGTACTTTGATGTCACGGATTATCTTTGGACATAACATTAACTGATATACCAATAAATCACGTAAAAAATAATAACATGAAAAAAATTCTTTTCTCAGTTTTCTTCTTCTCCTTCATGGTTGTAGGAGCTCAGGCGCAAAAGGCAGCCTGTAGCAAAACCTGCAATAAATCAGCTGCTACAAGTGCTTCATGTCAGTCTAAAGCACCTTCTGTCGCTTCTTCCGAAACGTCAATTGAGTCTGCAGTTGCTGCGGCAAAACTTGCTTCTATGGATGCTTCGATTGAAACCAAGACCTGCCCTGTCACAGGAAATGTGTCCTATTCAAGAAAAGAAACATGTGCTCATAGCGGAAATGTATCTTATGTGGATATAAACTATGATGCTGCTTCTAACACATTTGTGAATGTATCTCCGATGAAAATGGAAGGTTCTAGTATTGGAACTGGTGCCAGCACAAGCTGTTCTTCAAAAGCTACAACTGCTGGTGGTAAATCTTGTTGCGCTAAAGGCGGTTCAGGAAAATCAGCTGAGAAAGTAAAAAGCTAATCTGATTTCAGATGAAATCAAAGAGCCGGCCTTCAAGTCGGCTTTTTTTATGTGGTTTAATGAGTGTTATAAAGGAAATTGCTTACTGCTGGCTGTTCTCTCCGCAAAGAAGTAATTTACCCATGCTCAACTTTATTTGTCTAAACTGGGTTTATATCCAGTATGATTGAATAGAATCTACACAGTGTTCCCAGTTGTAATTTTGTCTCAATTAATTTGTCTTAAAGTGTTAAAGTTCAATTTATTAAATAGCGCTTCCTCATTCGGAACTTTATACAATTGTGATAACCCTTTGGACTTTGTATATTTGCAAAGCCTTGCCGGAAAAAGGCATTAACAGCTAGTGACCAGGTATGACTCAACATTCAAGCAACCTCAAGCCACAATGGTGCGACAACATATTAGAGACAGTAGGAAATACCCCGCTGGTGAAACTGCATGGTCTGTCGCAATTGTCGGGTTGTCTTGTATTGGCTAAACTGGAATCGTTCAATCCAGGATTAAGTGCAAAAGACCGGATCGGCCTGGCGGTGATCGAAGCAGCGGAGAAAGATGGGCTTATTAAACCCGGCGGAACCATCATCGAATCCACGTCCGGAAATACGGGCTACTCAGTAGCCATGGCGTGTATTGTCAAAGGATATAAATGTATTCTCACGACTACTGATAAAAGTGCTGAAGAAAAAATCACCACCCTAAGGGCTCTTGGGGCGGAGGTAATTGTTTGCCCAAACCATGTGGCTTCTGATGACCCGCAATCCTATTATAGCCAGGCAGAGCGTTTGGCTGAAGAAATTCCAAATTCTTTCTACGTCAATCAATATTACAATGAGGCCAACCTTGAAGCCCATTATCGCAGTACTGGTCCGGAATTGTGGAATCAGACAGGTGGGCTAATTACTCATTTTATGGCTACGTGTGGAACGGGTGGTACGATTTCAGGGGCAGGTCGATTCCTCAAGGAACAAAACCCTGCAATTAAAATTATTGCGGTTGATGCCGAAGGTTCTGTTCTCACAAAATATCATCAGACCGGTGAGTTAGATAAAAGTGAAATCCATTCCTATCAGCTTGAAGGAGTGGGCAAGAATATCATTCCCTCGAACGTTGAATTTGAAATCATTGACCGGTTCATCAAAGTCGATGATCGGAGTAGTGCTTTCCGGGCTCGTCAATTAACCAAGAGCGAGGCCATTTTTGTTGGCTATAGCAGTGGCGCAGT
Source organism: Saprospiraceae bacterium (assembly GCA_043752765.1). GTDB lineage: Bacteria > Bacteroidota > Bacteroidia > Chitinophagales > Saprospiraceae > Opimibacter. The sequence continues at coordinate 10,118 of JAYUXX010000409.1, forward strand.
AGTGGAAGCATTTATGCGGATGCGAAGAGAATTCAAAGAAAGTGATGTGGTAGTTTTATTATTTGCAGATCATGGAAGCAAATATCTAAGTAAGATTTACAATAATGGTTGGATGCAAAAGCAAGGTTTCATCAGGAAAATTGCAGACTATGCACCAAGCTATCAGATACAACGAAGGTTAGAACGCGTTTTTAATAAATACATCAAGAATTATGGAAATATTTGAAAGAATCCGAAAACAACGTGGCCCTTTAGGACAATACGCTCAAAGGGGAGAAGGATATTATATGTTCCCTGAGTTAAAGGGAGAGATCGGATCACGCATGGATTTCCATGGAAAGGAAGTGGTGGTATGGAGTATCAACAATTATCTCGGACTCGCTAATCATCCCGAAGTGCGAAAGATAGATGCGGATGCTGCAAAAAAATGGGGACTCGCCTACCCTATGGGTGCGCGACTGATGACCGGTGAAACTTCTTTGCATAAGGAACTTGAAAGGAAACTAGCAACATTTGTTCATAAGGAAGCTGCAGCTGTTGTTAACTTCGGCTATCCGGGTGTTGTATCCTCGATTGATGCACTTTTGTCCCGAAGAGATGCTGTTGTCTATGATTCAGAAAGTCATGGTTGTATTGTAGATGGCACCAGGCTTCATATGGGTGAGCGCTTTACGTACAAACACAATGATGTAGAAAGTCTGGAACAGAATCTTGAGCGCGCTACAAAATGGGCTACTGAAAAAGGAGGAGGAGTGCTTGTGGTTACGGAAGGTGTATTTGGAATGCGTGGTGATCAGGGTATTCTCAAACAGATTGTTGAGCTTAAGAAGAAATTTAATTTTAGATTTTATGTGGATGATGCACATGGATTCGGCACACTAGGTGAAGGTGGTCGTGGAGCAGGAGTGGAACAAGGTGTTCAGGATGGAATCGACGTTTATTTTTCAACGTTTGCAAAATCATTTGCATCCATTGGTGGATTTCTTGCGGGAGACGCGGACATCATTCAATATCTGCAATATGCTATGCGATCGCAGATCCATGCCAAGAGTTTACCGATGCCACTTGTAGAAGGCAATCTCAAGCGTTTGGAATTGATGCAAAATCATCCGGAATACAAAGAACATCTATGGCATATTGCGATGTCGTTACAGGATGGTCTCAAGGAAAGAGGGTTTGATATCGGCACGACGAATACTGTTGTTACACCAGTTTATCTGCACGGTACTCCCTTTGAAGCCACACAACTTGTGCATGACATGAGAGAGTCATACGGAGTATTTACTTCAATGATCATTTACCCCGTGATTCCGAAAGGAATGATTCTGTTACGAATGATCCCAACAGCTTCGCACACGGATGCAGATGTCGAGCAGACATTGAATGCCTTCTCTGAAGTGTCTAAAAAATTAAAGAATAAACTATATCAGAATGAAATTCTGAATCCGGTGCTTGGATAATGAAAATCAGGTTTAATGTGTTTTAAGGATTCTTGAGAGATTGATTCACTAAATGTGAACTCCTTTTCACTACATCCTATCTGTCATCCCGGAGTACTTAGCTTTTGGCCTTTGATCTACTGATGGTACCATCATCTGCCAATGCATCGAATAGTCCAGTTTCAAGATTAAACTCAGGTTTAAAGTTGAGTTCATTTTTGATTTTACTGTTATCAACCCTCCAGTTTCTGGAAGTGATTTCGCGAATCTTGAACGGGCTGACGTGAAGTGGTTTTCGCAAAATCCTCGCGAGTAATAATCTTACGTGGGCAACTCCAAGAAGCATATTCCGGGAAAGTTTGACTTCACGGGTTTTAAGGCCGAGATGTTTGGCTATGAAACGGTTGACATCAGAGGGATCGTAATCTGCCCCATCGCTGATGCAATAAATTTGATTTTTGACATCCATTTCGACAGTATCCCATAAAGCACGAGCGAGGTCTTTTACATAAATAAAACTCACCAATTGCCCTTTGGGTCCGACGCGTACAGCTATGCCGCGTTTCACCAACTTGACGATGTGGTAGATAAATTTCGTATCACGCGGACCGATTACAGATGTAGGTCTGAAAATGATCCAGTCAAGGCCCTCAATGGCCATTATTTTCTTCTCTGCTTCAAATTTGCTGATACCGTATGGTGTAAATGGTTTTGGTTCAGTTTTCTCGCTGATTGGTTCCATTGTGACAGGGTCACCCGGACCGAGTGCCTGAAGGCTGCTTATAAAAATAAATTTTTTAAAAGCAGGTTGTGTTTTTAAAAGTGCCTTCACAAAAAAATCTGTAAACTCGACATTGCCCCGAAAAAATTCTTCCATTTTATCAGGTTTGGTCACGCCTGCACAATGAATGACATATTCAAAGCCCCCGGTTTCTTCTGCAAATGCTTTTAGTCTATCTACTAATTGTTCTCTTTCAGAAAACTCCAGGAAAAATCCTTTCGTACCACCGTCTAATAATGATTCTTCTGATTTGTTACGAAAGCTACCATACACTTCATGACCTCTTTTCAAACCTTCTTCCTGCAGAAAACGACCAATAAATCCGCCCGCTCCTGTCACCAATACTTTTTTAGACTCCATATGGGGGCGAAGATAAGTGAAGCAAATGTCTTAGCACAACGTCTCTGTTAGGTGACAAATCAACATAGGTGGCAATATTGACCAGACATAGCACCAAAAGTGCGTTGTTTATAATAAGTAGGTTAGGAAAATAATAAGAAGGAATAGAACGATTAAGCTTACGAAAAATAAAAAAATCAGAATTCCATATCTAAATACAAGATAGCGCCATCGATCATTATAAAAACGCTTCATAGCCAGGAGCAAATACACAAATAAATAAAGTGTCAATGCCATAGAAGCATATGAAAATACTTCCCCTAAAATCTTACTTCCTGATTTCTCAACACCATAATTTAAGACTAGATAAATTGTCAATGTTACAAATAGATATGAATAATGGTAAATGGAGAATATAAAGTGTTCGACATAATTTTTTCGGAACGAACGAAAATATAATAGCTTTAGAAAAAACGCGAAGAAAGGCATACTCAGAAATAACAACTGAGGAAGTTTATGAAACACTTCGTCTATAAATTGAGTAGCTGCGCTACTTTCATCGCCCTCATGTTTTTTTTCCATTTCTACTCTTCTGGCTTCGGCACGTTCCTGAATTAATTTATCAAGCCAGCCATCGTAAACTGTATCTTTTAAGGATGTGGATATCAGATCCAATGACACTGTATTGAGTGAGTCACCTCCTAATTTATTGATACTATCAATTGTATGTTGCAACGATTTACTTAATAGATTGACATACGTCGTATCACTGGTTCCCTTGACAAATTCTTTTTCCTGTTCGAGATTGTAAAGTCGTTTCGAATAATTTGAAGTGGGATTCGTGATATTCCATTTCTCTGAGCCTACCATGTAGAACAACATGAAAAAGAATACAGTAGAAGCGAAAACATAAAACCGAATTGGTTCAAGATTTCGTCTTCTTTTCCCATCCATATATTCTTTCGCAACCAGTCCCGGCTTCAGCAGAAGGTTTTTTAGTGTATGCCAAAATCTGCCGTCATAATGAAAAAGATCCTGGATGTAGTGGATGATAAGATGTGATGCAGAATCCTGGATCTCCTGATTTTCCTGGCCACAATGTGTACAAAATCTATCTTCGACGGTGTTGCCGCAATTCAAGCAATTTTTCTCCTGTCGAAGTTTCTTATGGCTCATAAATCTCGAAGATTCTGTCCCAAAATAAAACATTATTTAGGTTAACACTTGTGTAAACAATGGCTGAGCGGGTGAAAAGCTTTCACTTACCTTTAGCCTATTATGACAGAAGACATCAGCTCTTTTCAATATTTAATTAAATCGGGAATTCCGATAGACCTCCCACCATATAATGGACGTGATGCAACTATCCAACATGCGCCGGCTCGAAACATACAGGATCTGACGAATGAGGAAAAAAGATTGGCTTTAGCAAATGCGCTAAGGTATTTTCCTGATGAGTTGCACAAAGTACTTTCCGTTGAATTTGTCTTGGAGCTTGATGTTTATGGACGAATATATATGTATAGGTATCGTCCTTCTTACCAAATGTATGCACGGCCCATTGATCACTATCCTGCAAGATGCCAACAGGCTGCAGCTATTATGCTGATGATCCAAAATAATCTTGATCCCCTGGTAGCCAAGTATCCTCATGAATTGATCACCTACGGAGGAAATGGTGCTGTGTTCCAAAATTGGGCTCAATATCTGCTCACCATGAAATACCTCAGTGAGCTGACAGAAGAGCAAACGCTTGTGATGTATTCGGGACATCCACTTGGATTGTTTCCCTCCCACATACAAGGTCCAAGGCTTGTGATTACAAATGGCATGATGATTCCAAATTACAGCTCGAAAGAGGACTGGAATAAGTTTAATGCAATGGGAGTGACTCAGTACGGTCAGATGACAGCCGGCTCTTTCATGTATATCGGCCCACAAGGAATTGTGCATGGAACTACCATCACCTTATTAAATGCAGGGCGAATGAAAGGACTTGGTGAAAATCTGAAAGGTAAAGGGTTCATTACATCGGGGCTTGGAGGGATGTCCGGAGCTCAGGCCAGAGCGATCCTGATCACTGGTGCTACCGGAATTATTGCTGAAGTGGATGAAGATGCTATTCGTCAGCGACTGGCCGATCACTATATCAGAGAAGAAGATATTTATCAGGATGTGAATGAGTTACTGCAGAAATTTGTGATTGCAAAGGAGGCGGGTCATGGACGATGTTTTGTGTATCATGGTAATATCGTAGAGTTGTGGGAAGCGGTGGTAGCAAAATTTATTCATGTTGAGTTAGGTTCCGATCAGACTTCATGTCACAACATGGATCACATGGGATATTGTCCTGCAGGTTATTCATTTGACGAGGCCAAAAAATTATTACACAGTGATAAGCAGGCATTTGATGCAGCAGTAAAAAGTTCGTTGGGTAGGCATATTCATGCTATCAATATTCTGGCTGCACGCGGTATGTATTTCTGGGACTATGGAAATGCTTTTTTATTTGAAGCCGGTAGAGCGGGTGCGGAGGTGATGGATGACAATAAACCTTCAGGGTTTCGTTACCCATCGTATGTAGAAGACATAATAGGGCCACTCTGTTTTGATTATGGTTTTGGACCATTTCGATGGATTTGCACATCTGGGCAAAATGGGGATTTGGATACAACTGATAAAATTGCCGCAGAAACAATCAGGGACATACTTGTGACTTGTGCCCCGGAAGTGAAACCTCAATGGCAGGATAATTTGATCTGGATTGAAAATGCCCATTCCAACATTCCTCCGGTAGGAAGTAAATCAAGGATTCTATATGCAGATGCTGCAGGAAGAATTGAAATTGCAAAACGTTTTAATAAAGGAATCAGGGAAGGAAGAATTAAGGCTCCAGTTGTATTAGGTCGTGATCATCATGACGTCAGTGGAACTGATGCTCCATGGCGTGAGACAGCAAACATATATGACGGATCAAAATTCACAGCGGATATGGCTATTCACAATGTGATAGGCGATGCGATGCGCGGTGCTACCTGGGTGAGTATTCACAACGGAGGAGGTACGGGATGGGGTGAAGCTATCAACGGTGGATTTGGACTGGTGCTCAATGGAAGCGAAGCAAGTGATAGAGCTCTCCAATCAATGCTATTCTGGGATGTGAATAATGGAATAGCCAGGAGAGCCTGGGCAAGAAATCCAAATGCGATGACTACCGCGACACTCGCTATGAAGTCAGAAGATCGCTTACAGATAACAATGCCAAATCTGGTGGATGAAAACTTATTAGAAAAGTATTTTAATTAATATTCAGTCAACGAAAATTAATCGTGATTGTAATTAATATTAATAAAAATTATTTGGTTTCATCCTTGTAATCACTGTCATTCTCTATCGCAAAAGTTTATTTTAAAACCGTTACAGTTCCTCTTACGATTTTTTGAGTTCCATTAGCAAGGGTATAGTTTATCAGGTAAACATAGACACCCGGATTGGCAGGTCCCCATCGGGTCAGCCCATCCCAAAGTTTAGATTGGCCTTCATTAAATACATTTGCCTTCTCGCTAAGTATACCGCCCCATCTATCAAATATAAGTACCCGTTCGAAGGAGATAATATTTAAGGGGTCTGCGAAGATTTCAAAGAAATCATTTACCTGGTCATCATTGGGAGAAAAAATATTTGGGATATACATCACTGGATCTGTATCGACTCTTAGTGTGATCGTGTCCATATCTACACAACCATCGATTGTCATAGCCGTAATTACATAGGTTTGATCTTCGGTGGGTGATGCTAAAGGGGAAAGACAATTTGAACAATTCAATCCTGTTGGCGGCTCCCAAATGGATGAGAATATCGGAAGATTTGCAGAGGTTTCTAAAACAATCGAATGGCCCAGAATAATTGTGACATCTTCAATGGTATTTATTTCCAGCACCGGACCTTCAGGAATAACAATCTCTTTTTTTACAAAACATCCAAATTCGTTTTCGATCGAGGCAATGTAAATACCTGCAGGTAACACAACTGACGTAGAAGGTGCAGGAACAATACTATCATTGATCAGGAAAATATATGGAGGGCGCGTTCCTGACACGGATAATACAGAAATTGATCCATCAATGGCTCCTTTGCATGAGGGTGGTGTGAATATAAAGTCAGCCATAATCGGAGGATCCGGAAATACCATCAAATCAAGTGATACTACACTATCACATCCATTGGCGGCTGTAAAAAATTGTTGGTAGATACCGGTTTCCCCATAATCAATCCCACCGAAATTCACGGTCATTCCTTCACATATAGTATCCCTAATTATAAATTCAACAGGTACAATTTCTACACGAATTGAACCTGAAATAATTCTGCATTTCGAGTTCAACAAATTAGCAGAACTTGTACTGTATAAAAATCTGTAGAAATAAATTCCGGAGGATAATTCATCAATCAGGTATGTACTATCAATGGCTCCCGGAATATTTGTCCATGTCATGCTATCAACACTTATCTGCCATTGTATTGATCCTGTATCGGACTGAATCTGTGCGGTCAAAGTGGGAAAAAGTGTATTATCGCATATTCTACCAGGTTGAGAAATTGCAATAGTAGATTCTGGTCCACAGACGCGAAAACTTATATTATCTAACGCCAAATCATTTCCTGATCCGCCGGGAGAATTATTCCTTAGGGTAAGCTTTAATGAATTCTGTCCCGGCCCCGTTGTAAATATGAAACCGAATGTGTGCCAAATTTCGTCCTGGGGAATAAGTCCGGTACTATATACTTCGACATCATCAATTAGAAAACTAATGTCCGGAAGTGTATGGGCTGCTATTCCGATTTTTATAAGATTAATGACATCCGATGAAAATTCGTATGATGTGTATTCGCAGATATCATTAATCACTTGTTCGTAAAAAATTCCGGAATTCACACTCGCATTCACGACCATCATGTATCCATTAGGGTCAGCACTATTATCGCCTATGGGCAACCACGTTGGAAAATTTGAAGGCCATTTATTGATATCATTGGTGATCGTGTATTCGCCGTCATCAGGAGGGACCTGGGTTGTATATATAAAACCGG
>JAYUXX010000410.1:0-7965 GCA_043752765.1 Saprospiraceae bacterium
ATGTATGGATTATAACCAGATAAAGAATGGAAATTATTTTTCATTACTTCACCCTGCCACCCTGCACGTACTGTAACTAATGGAAAAAGATTATACGAAACCTCAATAGCGGGAAGAATTTCATTTGCATTTGTTTTCAAAAGTGCAATTCCACCCAGATGTATTTTAAAACCTCCGGTATGATATTTAAAAAAGGGTTCAAATAGAAAATTATTCAATCGCTTCTCTTCATTGTCCTTCAACAATGACAGATCAGCCAATAGTTTGAAACCCAGTGGAATTTCCTGTGATCCAATTAGAGTTTGAACCTCACTGCCGGCTCTGAGTGCACGTTCGCGTGAGCCTAGATCATCCTTATCAAAAAGATAATTCAGTAATGCTTTATATCGGAGAGAAGTATTTTCAACAGGGGCGTTTGACAATTCGAAATTAACATCGTACCGATTAAAACTGCGCTTTAAGACTTCAGGATTTGTAGGAATATCTTCTGCACCATAGAAGTAAACCTTTTCAAATTGACCATCGATATATCCATCAACTTGTAAGGATTCACCTAGCAGATAACTCCCATTGAGTCGCCCTCTTGTATCGGAAAATTTTTGGAGAGGAATTTTTTTATTGTTCGCGGTAAGGTAATCGAATATAACACCCCAATCGGAAACGTCACTTTGCAAATGGTCATATGAAAAATTACCCAGGAAGGAATTCGGGTTTCCAAAACCAGCCTTTGCAAATAATGGATAATACGTTGGCTTTTGTTCGGGTTCTATTGCCAATGGTTTTAGTTCGGCCACAACATATTGAATAGAAGGTGATGGCGCGAGAAGTTCGTATTGATAAAGCCGGACTGTAGAGTCAATGGGGATTGGTTGGGGAATAATCCTGATCTTTTTTGTTTCTGTAATCCTAACCTCAAAATCTTTAATGACTTCAATCTTCCCTATAGGCAAATCAGTTTGCGCGAAAACATAAAGTGGAAGTAGCGCGGCAATAATGATGGTTATACGTCTCATTAGTTTCAATTAATCTTTTTTTGGAGTTACCTGCATCTCGAGTGTATCACCACCCTCTTCCTTTATTCTGTTTTGATTTTGTTCGGAGACCTTGATTTTTTCCAGTCTGTCAGATGCTTCCTGCATTATGACTTCATCCCCCTGAAAATTCTCAAGAATGGCTTCTATTATCGCTTTTGCATTTAACAGATCACCCTGGTTGAATTGAATGTCTGATAATAGCATTAGCGATTTTGCAACCCAGTACGGGTAACCTACATTAGCTCTGGCAGATTCTTCCGCAAGTTTAGCTCCAAGTACATGATCTCCTCTTTTTTCATAAATAGCGGCAATTGAGTATCTGGCTTCAGCAGCGAGTTCAGCACTGTTAATTCGAATTACTTCATTATACGAATCAATGGCTTTATCAAATGACTCATTTTGAAATCTAAGTGTTGCTGCATAATAATGTGCTAAAGCCCGTATATCATCTGTAGCACGAGGATGACCAATCACTTTCTCAGCCATAGTAAAAACTTCATCTGCCTTTTTCAATTTATAAGCACTTCGCAGCCCCCCCACGATAGCTTCAAATTGCTGCTCATCAGATTCCGCCATTGGGATATAATCAACGTAGTAACGATAGGCCCTCTCCATATCCTTCTTTTGATTATAGGCGATTAATGCTGCTTTATACAATGCCGATGCCTGATAATTACTCTGGCCATCTTTGATAACTACTTCATAGGCTAGCAAAGCCTCTTCCCATTTTTTCGCTAAGGAAAATGATTCAGCTCGCAAAAATTTCGCTTTCAGGGCATAAACCCCTTTCGGATTTTGATCGATATATGTTTTAAAGGATTCTGCAGCCTTATCATACAAACCCTGCGCATAATGATTCTCAGCAGCAGCATATAAAATGGAATCGCGTTCCGAACCAGAAACAGTGTAGCCGGGAATAGTCCCTGCAAATTCAAAAAACGCTTCAGGTTTATCAAGTTCATTGACATAAATCTCCTGAATGGCCGACATAGCTTCCTTAGAAGTTTGTGGGTCAGGATTGTACTGGAAGATGGATTTATAGTACCGTAAAGCGGCCTCGTATTGTTCGGTGTTATAAGAGAGCAATCCAAGTCTTAATAAAGCAGGATGCAGAAGCGAACTACGCGGTTTTAAATTTACAATGCGTTCATAAGAACTGATTGCTTTTGCAGTTTGGTTTTCATCCTGATAAGTAATTGCCGCCTGCAAGAGAGCATCATCAGCCCACATTGATTCCGGCATTCCATTTACCATTTCTTCTAATAATGAGATTTTTTCCGTTGGCTTATTCTGCAGTCCTTTAATGATTGCTTTTTGATATTTAGCATAATCGTACCCTGAATATTTACGCTGTATCGACTGATCGTAATACTGAATAGCTTTCTCATACTGATTCCGTTTGAAGGAAGCATCTCCCGCCCTAAGTATTGCATCAGGCCACAATTGATTCTTAACAAAATTTGCATCTCCTGATGAGCTAATGATTAATGGTACGCCATTGACCGCAGCTTCAAAATGTTTTTGCGCTTCCGCATAATCAGACAAACGTAAATAATTATAACCCTGATTATAGTGCGCAACTACCAATCCTTGATGAAATGGCAGATCTCCAAGTCTCTCAGCAATCGGAAAGTATTGAGTGAACCACTTGATACTTTCATTGTATCGTTCATCCTGGTGCGCTAATTCCCCCTTCCAGAATAAGGCTCTTGCCTCAATGGATTTATCTATTGGCTGTTTTAACGATTTATCCAAAAGGACCACAGCTTCCGTGGACTTGTTTTCCTGAATTAATTGTTCAGCTCTGAATAATGCTACTTTCTGATAAGCTTCTTTTAAGGCAGGTGTAAGATTTCTCATTGCTTCAAGTTCGCGAAGAGCTAAGGTGTAATCGCCCGTATTGATTAATACGCCGGCAAGTGTCTTCTGAGCTTCTGCGTAATCAGGGCTTGTAGATGGAATAGTCTGCAATACACGAATTGCTTCCATATCATCGCCCGCTTCAGCACTCAATCTTCCATAATGAAATGTTGCCTCGGTTGCAAGGAGAGGAACATCCTGCATGTTCGCTGCATTCCTTAAGCTATTGCGAGCGGATGTCTTATCGCCCACTTTCAGATAGGACTGGCCAAGGTAATAGTTCGCATAGTGAGCTTGAACACCTGTTTCATTTCTGATCTCAATTAATACCGGAATGGCATCTTCCCATCTTGAAGCATGATAATAAGCCATACCTAGCTGATAAAAATCTTCTGCGCGAAGTTTGTCTGTGTTTTGATTTACATATTCAAGATGTGGGAGCGCAGAACTAAAATCTCCAGTTTCAAAATATGCCTGACCGATCAGATGTCTTATTTCGGTTTTGTTTTGTACGGAAGGGCTACTAATCGAATGATTTCCATACCCGATGACCTTTTGATTGTCCTTATTATTAAAATGTATCTGAGTGATGTAATAAGGGATGAAGTCCTTATAAAAATCTGAAGTTGCTACACGCTCAAAGCTGCTAATAGCTTCAGGATAATTACCCAAAAAATAATCAGTCATGCCATAATAATAATTGGCCGGGTAATAGTATTTGTCCCTGATATCCCGTGTCTCAGCAAGCAGTGCAGCTGCCTGGCTGAATTCTTTTTTTACGAAAAGACTGTAGCCCAGCTTGAAATATAAAGCTGACCTCTCTTCTGCTAGTAAGGCTCGGGAGTCTACCATGCTCAAATATTTGATCGCTCCCTCATGATCTCCTTGTTCATACGCAAATTCTCCTACCATCATGATTGCTCTTTGCGCAATAGCATCGGGTTCGTGCAATTGTGCAAAAGCAAGGACCTTTTGAATCGTTGCCGGGTGATCTGTGCGCAACCATGATTTCAATTGATAAAGTTCAGCCTCAAGTAGAAGTTGTTCGTATTTAGGATCATGATAATCATTAAGGAAAGCTTCAGCTGATTTGGCTGAAAGTCCGTAGAGTCCTTGTTCATATTGTTTAACAAGGTTTCCGAATTCAACATCCGGATCCCTGTACAACACGGTTTGTTGGGCAGAAACGTAAAGCGGAAGCAAAAACATCATACAACCGACAATCCTTGATATGCTTATCGCAGTGTGCAAACTGATAAATCCCATAATTTGGTTGACTTTGTAACTACCTGTCTTAACTAAGCTTCCTTCCATCAGTTGCCCTCTACAGGATTTTCCGAAGTTCTTCACATTGACCTCCTTACTCATTAGTTATAAATTAGTTACAGATATTGATTAAAAGTAATGTGAAAATACTAATTATCCGGAATAACGGATTTTAAGTACCTCATATTTGGTTTCTGCAAGAACTAATTAAGGCCAGGAAAAAATGATAGCCTTGCCGGGAAAGGTGGACCATTCTACGCTAGCCCCGGCAAAGCCATAGTAACTAAATATAATGTCAGGCGGCTTTTTGATCGCGGTCCAGCTTTCTAAAATTACTGACCACAATCTCAGTCGAACTTCGTTTTTCTCCTGCTTTCGTCTCATACTGCCTGTATACGATTTTGCCTTCCACGAAAACCTTGTGCCCTTTACGAAGAAGATCATTCATTGTCTCAGCTGTCTGTCCCCAAGCCACCAGATTATGCCAGGTGGTGATTTTCTCGGGTTCTCCGGTCTGTGATCTTTTAAATTCACTGGTTGCCATCGTGAGCCGGGCTAATTTTTTACCCTGCGCTAATTCGCGTAATTCTACATCCTGTCCTAGGTGTCCGAGCAGTTGCACGCGGTTGTCTAAACTTGTACTCATAACATTTTAAATTAAAGGTTTACACTAAAAATTGATATTGTCATTTCATTAATTCAAAACGACAGGTCAAAATTGGGGTGGACGTTTTACAGGATTCGTCTTTTATCCGTTTACTTACGGAAGAAAACGGATAATGTAATACTAGACGGTGGGAGAATCTTTCAAATCCAGATATTAAGAAACCTCACGCACACGACAAAACAATGTATAATTGCCTTATTTGATTTCGTTTGGGAGTGACTCAAATATAGAATGTTACTTTTGGCTCATAAAATCGTCCAATTTTAAATGCTACCCAAAATAATTCTTGCTTTTCTATGCCTGATCGGACTTCATCCAATACTGATAAAAGCCCAAGTGATAAAAGTTGAATACTTCGAATTTCCTATGACTCGAACTACGGATCAACGTTATGATATTAAGCGAGAGTGGTTTAAAAGAGATTCCGGATTTATTGCTAAAGATTTTAACAGGAAGTCAAAGCAACTATTTACAGGCGAGTTTTCCTCAATAGATCCATTAGTAGAAAATGGACAATTTAAATTTTTTAATAAAAAAGGACTAATCGAAGCAGAAGGAAACTATGTAGATGGAGAGATGACCGGACAATGGAAATTCTACGATCAAAAAGGAAAGCTAATAAATGATTTAAATTACGATCTACCGAATATAAAATGTATTCACCCGCCAAAAGTTTCAGTGAATGATTCAACCTTAGTCAATACCAATCTGACATTCGACGAAACATTGCCTTCATTTCAAAACATGAGTCCTAATTCATATTACATCTATATATATGATCATATCACCTTCCCTCCCTATCAAAAAAAATATTTTAGATCAGGAAAGGTAATTGTTCGATTTACAATTGGTGCACATGGAAACGTTTGTGATGTCGAGTCAACAGGTAATGCGCATATGGACTTACATATCGAAGCCAAAAGAATCGTCTGGTCGATGGACCAATGGGAGCCCGCCAAAAAAGGAGACAAGCCAGTTGTCGTCCGAATGGAACTTCCGATAATATTTGGTTTTAAATGATAGGTAAGCCACACCTTTAGAAAAGATTCTGGTTGAGAATATTTCCTTCGTCTGCTATTAAATACTTATACAGATTCAAATTCCGCCTTTTTTAAAATGAGAAAGGTACTTTTGGTTTACGAAGGTATGGTGGAAGCCTGAGGCCGGTCTGATCAAAATCATGTTTTTGGGTGGTAAAGGTTAAAGAAAGGGTTTCGTGGGCGTTTTGGAATGTATATTCCTCCCCTGCTTGAAAAACTTGGCCTGGCAAATCTTTCCCATGAAGCGAAGGTTATTAAAATGAAAGCTAAATCGGGCTTATATGAGTGTATCTATTCTGTTGTACAGGGTTGGAACTGCTGCAAAGATTGACGAATTAGTCGATTTAGAACAGCAACTTGAATCAGGTGATGCAAGAAATGCAGACCTGTATAAAATGTACCATGAGCTTGCTTTTGTATTTTCTAACAGTGCTACACCATTTTCGGATCAAAAAGCAATCGAGTACCGGGTAATCTTTGGAACCCCGCATAGGTTGAATGTGGGCAATAATGAAGTATGTGGATTTATTTCGAGTTCCGAAGTTGTTGAGTTAAATGCGTGGATCAAATCCAATCAGCTCAATACACCCCGTGGATTTTTTAAGATGTATGACAATCTTAGTGCTGACGTTTTGGAAGTGATGGAAGAGTTTAGCACAGCAGAGAGAGAAGACTTGTATGTATATGTGAAAGAATTGACTGATTTGTATGAAGCCGCTGAGCAGGAAAACAATTCTATTGTGGTGTGTGCAGAATAAGCGAATGGATTTTCCTGTATACGCAGGATTGTGCTCTTAGTTTTATAAAGCATCCAATACCCAATCCAATTAAAAACCTAACTTGTCTATATGCATCCACCGGACAAACCAAATCATCCTTTAAAACATTTATATTTCCTGATCGGCAAGTGGCAAACAGTGGGAAAAATTCTGGCTTTATCTTCCAATTCTGGTGCTAATATAGTCGGTACAGATATTTACAAATATGTACTTGACGAAAATTTTATTGAACACGAAGTCAATGTCTATGTAGGCAAAGACTATATGAAAGCTACAGAATTCATAGCTTAAAGTCTAAAAGATGCCAATTATTCTAAGATGTCATTTGACAATCAAGGTTTGATTACTTCAATGCATGCTGTTCTCATAAACATAAACACATTAAATATCTTCGGACAAGATATGAGAACTAATTTGATTGTTGACGCTCAATGCAATACCATGCAAGCACATTGGGAAAAACTAAGTGAAGAGAATATTTGGGTTCCTTGGATGGAAATAACCTTCCGTAAAATTGAAGACTAAATAATGCCAAGTACAAAAAACTTAAAAGGCATACCCGGAAATATTGCACTCAGCTATTTAAGCACGAACTGCACGTATGAAAATGGTTACATGGGCGATTGGATCAATTATATAGCCCGCTCCAAAAAAATACCCTTGATTGAAATCGATATTCTCAATAAACAGGTTACGCCTAAAGAAGCTGAACATCTTGCCCTGCTGTGTTATCTTGACAAGCTCCAAGACATTCTGTATAGAGAATTAGAAATCAATTCTTTCAATACATCCTTTATCATTAAGGCAGCTCTACGTTTTGAAATTCCAATTCTTACATCAGATACTACATCCGTGTATTGTTATCCTTTCATGGAAGATACGAATGGAAAAATCTACACTTCAAAACATCGATTCCATGAAGTTTCACATATATCAGATCCGCGAAGAGGACAACCCGAAGTCAAAAATGCCGCTCCCAAACTCTTAAAAACACAAAACAAAAATAAGATATTCAAAAAATGTAATTATCCTTATACCGATTGCTTTGGTGATCGCCCTCGTCCCATTTATTAAGAATACTATTTCACTAATCACCCTTTCAATTCTTCTTATCCTGGCAGCTCTAGCAACATTCTCATTGTATAAATTTGCCTTAAACAAAAGAAAAAATGACTGACATGTCCACTTTCTAAACACGTATCGTTCTTTAAAGTAACTTGAAGTCGATTGAGTAAAATCCACTCTATGCTCGTAAACTTGCTAGGACAAGTTTTATTTGATCAATTTTTGAAACGTATCAGAAGTATATAAATAAGATT
>JAYUXX010000411.1:0-3250 GCA_043752765.1 Saprospiraceae bacterium
AGAACTAGCTCCGTTTTTATCTTTTTAACTTGTGGCAGAATTCAAGAAGATGGAAATCCTGGTAATCCTCATACTCATCCTCATCAATGGTGTTTTCTCTATGTCTGAGATAGCCCTGGTGTCGGCTCGAAGGAACAGGTTGAATTTTGCCGCTCAGAAAGGAAACAAAGGCGCTAAAATCGCTATACTACTGCAATCTTCTCCCAGCAAACTTCTTTCAACTGTCCAAATTGGTATTACACTTATTGGGCTGCTTACAGGAATTTATAGCGGTGAGAAAATCACCCAGGATATGGAGGTTCGCATTACCGGGATACCGGCACTAGCGCCCTATGCTGAAACCCTCTCTGTTATTGTTGTGCTGATCATCATCACATTTTTTTCCCTGGTGCTGGGAGAGTTGGTACCAAAACGAATTGGTCTGACGTATCCTGAAGGTATCGCAAAAGCTATGGCATTGCCTATGCGGATTATTGCCATCATTATGGCCCCGTTCATTGCCTTACTGACTGTGACTACTGATCTTTTTATGAAAATTTTCAGGATCAAACCCTCCAGTGACAGCAAAGTCACAGAAGAGGAAATCAAGGCTATTATTAAGGAGGGGATGGAACATGGATCTGTACAGGAAATTGAGCAGGATATCGTAAACCGTGTTTTCAGCGTCGGGGACCGAAGTGTGAGTTCGCTCATGACGTCGAGAAAAAAAATGACAACACTGGATGTAACGGATCCCAGAGACGAAGTCAAAAAACTTGTATTCGAGGATATGCATAATTTTTATCCGCTTTATGATAGTGACAAGCAAGATATCGTAGGAATTGTCAGTTTGAAAAAAATATTTCCGGAGATCGAAAAACCCGAATTCAATCTTGCAAATATTCTGTCTGAGCCTTCTTACATTTCAGAGAATGCCTCAGCCTACCAGGCTCTCGAGCAATTTAAACAAACCAATGTGCACTATGCACTTGTGATCGATGAATACGGATCAACGCAAGGGATCCTTACCATGAGTGATATCCTCGAAGCTTTGGTTGGGGATATTTCAGAGTTCTACGCAGAAGAATTTTTGTTTCAAAAACGGGATGAAGATTCCTGGCTGGTGGACGGACATTTTCCACTACCCGATTTTCTTTCACGCTTTGGAATGGAAGATCATATTAAAGATTATGAAATCAACACCTTGGGAGGTTTGATTATTCAGGAGCTCGGAAGACTACCTAAGGAAACCGAAAAAGTAAGATGGGAACATTTTGAATTCGAGGTGATTGACATGGACGGTCCAAAGATTGATAAGGTTCTTGTCTTACGAAAGCTTGGGAATAAACAAAAAGACTAAACTGAATTATCTTCTGATAGTCTTCCCAATAAGGTACGCTTCGGGGCAGTAATATTTTCTAAAAACAAAAATCATTGAAGCATCGATCATGAGTGCAGTCCGAATTCTTGGAATTGATCCCGGGACGAATATTTTAGGTTTTGCAGTTATCGAAGTGGCGGGCGACCACATCACTGTGCTTGAAATTGGTGTTCTGCATCTCAAAGAAAAAAAAGAGCATCAAGAGAAACTACGTGAAATATTTCTGGAGATTCAGGAAATCATAGAACGATATCTTCCGCAAGAGCTTGCCATTGAAGCTCCGTTTTTTGGGAAGAACGTTCAATCTATGTTGAAGCTGGGTCGTGCCCAGGGAGTGGCGATGGCAGCGGGTATGACGATGGGCCTGAACATAACAGAATACTCTCCCAAAAAAATCAAACAGTCTGTCACGGGAAATGGAAATGCTGCTAAAGAGCAGGTTGCGGATATGTTGTGCCGGATGCTGAATCTTAAACCGGAAAAACTTGGATTGGATGCAACCGATGCCTTGTCAGTTGCCGTTTGTCATCATTATCAAACAGGAAGAATTGTTTCTTCTAAAAAAGCTGGCTGGAAATCTTTTATAAAAGAGAATCCCGGGAGAATTAAATAGCAGGGAGCATAGGGCATAGGGCAAACAAAAAAAATATGATGTTGGAATACAAAATTTTGTATCCCAACATCATATTTTTAACGTCACAAAATTTGTGACCCCTTTATTTGTTCCAGTCTACTATTCTTTCTTTGGCTGAACTTCAGGATTTAAAGAATCATCTTCTTCGTCTTCATCATCGTCATCTTTGATATCCTTTACCAGGTCATTTACCTCTTTGGTTGCCGTATTTAATTTATCGACTTGCTTTTCTCTTTTGTCCGTTTTTTTAGTTGCACCATTTCCAGCAGGCAAAGTACCATCACCTTTATACCCTTCTTCACTGAATACAAATCCCTTGTTATCAGCATCAACATAGATGGTATCCCCTTCGACAAATTGTCCTGAAAGAACCTGCAATGCTAATTCGTTGACAAGTTCGCTTTCAATAACTCTTTTTAATGGGCGTGCACCAAACTGTGGATCATATCCAAGATCGGCGATGAGATTAAGCGCTTTGTCACTAATCTCTAATTTCATTTCACGACGGCCAAGGTTTTTCTTGACTTTATTCAATAGCAATAATGAAATCTTTTTTATCTCTTCTTTGGTTAGTGGGAGGAACATGATCTTGTCATCGATCCTGTTGAGAAATTCGGGACGAAGATGTTCTTTTAATAAATTGAATACCTCTTCCTTCGTAGTTGCTAGAATATCCAGGCGATGAATTTCTCCTAATGCTTCCAGATCTTCAAAATTTTCTAAGATGACATCGGAACCCATATTGGAGGTCATGATAATTATTGTGTTTTTGAAATTAGCAACACGGCCTTTATTATCTGTCAGCCTGCCATCATCTAAAACCTGCAACAGGATATTGAAGGTATCAGGATGCGCCTTTTCAATTTCATCCAGGAGTACAATTGAATACGGCCTTCGACGAATAGCTTCTGTCAGTTGCCCGCCTTCATCATAACCGACATATCCGGGAGGTGCCCCTACTAATCGGGAAACACTATGTTTCTCCTGGTACTCACTCATATCAATACGGGTGATCGCAGTTTCATCATCAAATAAAACTTCTGCAAGGGCTTTAGCTAATTCTGTTTTACCAACACCGGTAGGTCCAAGGAATATAAATGACCCAATGGGCTTATTTGGATCCTGCAATCCGGCGCGACTTCTACGTACAGCATTAGAAACAGCCTTTACAGCTTCTGCCTGTCCGATCAGTCGTTTGCCAATTTCTTCTTCAAGCGAAAGCATTTTTTCTTTATCACTCTTCAACATCTTTTGAA